>JAJISE010000019.1 GCA_022848865.1 Candidatus Thermoplasmatota archaeon
TCATCTCGTTGTTGCGGGACTCGTTCCTGCGGTCACGGAGATTCGGCTCGGCCACCAGTGGAACTTCGTGGGCTATCCGTGCTTCACTCCCATGCCGGTGCAGGATGCCTTGGCGGATGTTGATTACAAGATGGTCGACGGCTACGACGACACCCCGCCCTTCCATCTGACACACCTAACGGACACGGACATGATGATGGCGGGCGAGGGCTACTGGGTGTGGGTGAACCTGCCGCAGACTTGGTTCGTGTACAACTAGCGGAGCGGGAGCCAACTAAAACCCCAGAAGCACCGAGACGCGTATCTTCTCCCCGATGTCCTCCTCCACGCTCCCCCACGTGATGTTCGCGTTGGGAGCCCTGAGAGTGACCTCATGCGCGATCTCATCCACGTCGTCCGGATCCATGTACTGACTGGAGAGGAACAGGATCGCCTCCTTGGCCCCGCTTAGATCGAAATCGAACCAGGGGGATGTGAACGCGTCCTCGACAGCGACGAAGTTCCTGTGTTGGCCAGTCCCCTCCCCCATGCCTATTCTCATCTCGGCCACGCGCCTCAGAACGGACTTGAGATGGGGAATGTCCCCTCGCGTGAGCACGGACGCCAGGCTGGTGATGGGCTTGCCAATGAGTCTGCCCACGGCCTCGAATGCCCGCAGGAGGGGGATGTTCGGCGCGAGCTTGAGGAGCTCGTCGTTCGAGAACGTTATCACCACATCCGAGCGGTTCTTGAGGACGCTGAGTCCTTCGTTGGCGACGCCGCGGCGCGCAATCCCCTCCACCGTGAAAGGGAGGCTGACGAGCGATACAGCGAGCGCCTTACAGTGCTTCGCTACCGATGCAACTATGGGCGAAGTCCACGTGCCAGTGTAACCACCCAGGCCGCTGAGGATGAAGACGACGTCGGAGCCCTCGATCTCCCGCTCGATCGTCTTCTCCACATCCGTATAGAGTTCCCGCCGCCCCCTTTTCTCGGTCTCCGCTATTCCCTTCAGCCCCTCCCTGCTCACGAAGACCCTTCGCCCTATGCCAATCATCGAGGGATGCGGCTCGTCATTGACAGCGATGGGCTCGAACCCAGGCACGGGCGGGATCTCGTGGAGCATGTTGCAGCCAGCGCCCCCGCATCCAACGATGGACACGCGGACCCGCTCATGATCACCGGTCTCCCCGAACCTGCTAATCCCTGGCACGAGAAAGAAAAGCCGTTGAAGGATGATAAAAGTTGCGGGAGCCGCCAAAGACATCGACGCTGCAGGACTGTCGGATGATTTCTCATATCGTTTCGACGAGGGTTCAATTCCCACCGCGTCAAAACCAACAATTGAACTTTCATCCTCCCCCAATCAACCCTTAAATAACTTCCAGACGTTGTGGTGCTCGAGATGGAGATTGTTGCTACTGGTGATGTTCACGAAGGCATGAACTTCGGATACAATGTAGATCCAGAGACGGGAATCTCCGAGCGGGCGATGGACCTGCACAGGAACTTCGCGCGGGCCGCGAAGTACGCGATCGAGAAGGGAGCAGGCCTCTTCGCGGTCCTCGGGGACCTGTTCGACCGGACGCATGTGAGCCCTGCGTTCAGAGAGCTAGTAAGGGCGGACGTGATCGAGCCGCTGAGGGACGCCCGGATTCCCGTGTGGATCCTCGCGGGGAACCACGACCAGCCGCGAAGCATGGCGCGAGGGACCTCCATAGAGGATTTTCGAGGGTATCCCAGCGTCACAGTGTTCAGGAAGCCCGACGTCAGGATCCTTGAGCTCGGATCCGCTCGAGTTGGTTTCCTTGTTCTCCCCTATCTGCATCCTGAGCAGATCGTTGAGTGGGTCAAGGAGAAGTTGAACGAGGACATACCGAAGGAACAGAGCTACGAGTTGTCCAGGAGGCTCTGGAAAGAGTGGATGAGGAAGAGAGCGGAGGAGATGGATGCGGACTACAAGATTCTCTTCGGTCACTATTACGTGGAAGGGGCGAGGATAAGTAGCACGACGTACGTCGAGATCCTGCCTGATGAGTTCTCCTTCACCCAGGATATGATTCCGCAGGCAGTCGATCTTGCGCTCTTCAGTCACATACACTTGCACCAGGTTATGGAGAATACGCCTCCAATCGTCTACACGGGTGCCCCAGAGAGAATAGACTGGGGAGAACGTATGGATGCCAAGGGCTTTGTGTCCGTGAATCCCGAAGAGAGGACGTGGAGATTCATCGACCTTCCGGTCAGGGACATGGTTGACGTGGAAGTCGACGTCGCGGACAGCGACGACCCGACGAGGGACATCCTCAACAGCCTGCCAACCGATGTCAGCGGGAAGATGCTGAGAATGAGAATCTCGGTTGGGGAGGGCACCCGGGAGAGAATCGATGAGAACACGATAGCGGATTTCCTGCGCCCAGCGTTCACGTACCAGATCAGATGGACCGAGGAGGGTGTGGAGAAAGTGAGCCTGTCCGAGTTCACGTTGGACCCATATAGGCTCTTCAAGGACTTCGTTGACCTCAATTACTCTGACCACAAGAAACACGACCCCATTCTCGGAGAGGGGGATCAGATACTCAGGGAGGTGCTGTCCTGAGGACTCTGGAATACTTCGAGGTCGAGGAGGTCAAGGAAAAGGCCACCGAGCACGTTGAGAGCGTCGAGGAGACCCCGACATCCGATGGTTTCGTCCTAGAAGAGATCGAGATGAAGGACTTCATGCGCTACGTGGGTGGAACCTCGAAGCTGAGGTTCCCGAAGAAGTTCACGGTCATCACCGGGAAGACTGGCTCGGGCAAGACGTCCATTCTTGACGCCGTGACTTTTTCCCTCTACAAGAGGACGTCGAGGACGGACATCTCGGGCATAGGGATAGCGGACGTGTGCAAACCCGGCGGCCATGTGAGGGTTCGCTTCGCGCAGGGGGGAGGCCTCTACGACGTCGAGAGAGGCTTCACGCGGAAGGGATCTCCATATCTCAATCTGCATAAGAACGGGTCTCAGATATCCGGGAGCATCCCGGAACTGGAGAACATAATCCGAGACACGGTCGGCTTGGACTATGACGGTTTCAGGAACTCCACGTTCGTAAGGCAGGAGGAGATGAAGGAGCTGGGTGCGGAGAGCGATTCCCAGCGTCTCCGGATATTCCAGAAGCTCTTCAGACTGGAGATCTTCGAAAAGGCTCAGGCGCAAGCGAAGACGAGTTACGATGAGATCCACCACGATATCAAGATCGGTGAGCGGAACGTTGAGTTCCTGAGAGAGCGTCTCTCGAGAATCCCCGAAGTAGAGAAGGAGGCGGAGATTGTCGAGAAGGAGGCCAAAGGTCTCGGCAGGAAGCTCGTCGATGTGGAGAAAAGGCTTCTCGTGGACAAGGATAAGCTGAAAGACCTCGAGAGAGAGCACGAGGCGTTCATCTCGGCGAAGACCTCCATTGAGGATAAGGAAAGGCGCGTCTCAAACATTCAACGAGAGATAGACAAGGTCAGGAAAGCGGATGGGAAGTCCACCGAGCTGAGGGAGGAGGTCAAGAGGCTCGAGGACGAGACGAGGGACCATGAGAAGCTCATTGAAGAGAGAACTCAACTGAAGGACATTGGTCACTTGGCAGCGGGTCTCGAGAAGGAGAGACAAGCGCACAGGAAATCTCTTGGAGATGCTACGAAGGAGTTCAGGCGAGAGAAATCGAAACTCAACGAGAGGCTGAATGTCTCCGAGGGAAGGATAGCCGCTCTCTCCACAACTGTGGACAAGGACGAGGCGTTCCGACTTCTGCGCACCGAAGGTGCACTTGAGGAGAGGATATCGAGGATAGAGAAGGAGATAACGTGGCTCACCGGACAAGAGGACATCATCAGCGAGATCCAGGGCGAGAGAGAGGATGCACTGCGGAACATGGAAGATGTGAACAGCAAGGTCCAGGAAATCAACGAGGACTCCTTTGTCCTCAGTGAAATTGAGAACCAGGTTGGCCAGATGAAGAGGGACCTCAAGTCCCTGGAAGAAAGACACCGGAAAAGAACAGAGGAAATGGAGACTGCCACGGAGAAGGTGGACAGAGAGCTTGAGAAGCTCAGCTTCGATGACGAGGCGAAGAGCCGATTGAAGATGCTGGAAAAGACTATCACTGAGATGGGCAGGAAAAAGACCAGACTGAAGGATGTCCGTCGGGAGCTCGACGAGGTCGGAGACATGGGAAAGCTCCTGGAGGACCTGAAGAAAAGGCTCGGACAGGGCGAGAAAGAAATCAAAGCGCTCAAGAAGAGGCTCAAGAGGCTCACCTCAGACGAGGAGAAGTACCAGAACACGAGGAGGGGCGTCGAGAGCCTCAAGAAGAGCAAGAGCGAGATCGAAAGGGAAGTGCGAGGCAAGGAAGTCCAGATAGAGAGCCTTCAGAGGAGACTGAGAGAGCTCGAAGAGGAGAAGAAGCAGATGGAAAAGAAGGTGAGGACGCTCGACGAGGGGCGCTCGAATCTGGAGACGTTCGCCATTCTGAAGGATCAGATCTTCCACAAGAAAGGCGTGGCCATGTACGCCATCAACCAGCTCTTGCCAGAGCTCGAAATCGAGACCTCGCAGAACCTCGTTGACCTCACGGACGGACGGTTCACGCGTGTCAGTCTTAAGACCCATGAGGCGAAGAGGGAGTACGGCGTGAGGATCGAAGTGGAGGGCGCCGATGGCAATTGGCACGATGTTGCAGAGTTCAGCGGAGGGGAGAGAACGCAGATAAACGCCGCTCTCAGGTTCGCGATAGCCAAACAGCTGGCCGGCCTTCCACAGGTCGGCCGCACCTACGGCAGGATGAAGACCCTTTTCATCGATGAGGGTGACCTCGGATCCCTTGACACGGAATCGAACAGGGACCTGTTCATTCACAAGCTCTTCAAAATGGGAGAGTTCTTCGACAGGGTCGTCCTGATCACGCATCTTGCGGAGGTGGCGGACAAGTTCCCCGGTAAGATCAGGGTGCACATGACACCGGAGCAGGAGTCGAGGATCGAGGTAGTATCGTAGATGTTATTGGAGGAACTGAGACACCGTATGAGAGAGGTCGCTCTCTATCGCAACAATGGACTGGACGTCATAGAGAGCTGTGAGTTCGTGAACTTCGATCGTTCTCGGACAGTGAGAGAAATGGTCGCGGTCGACGGCTCCTACTCCTTCCTGCTGAACATATCGAGCATGTGGCTCGCAATCGTGAGGGTTGGTGGTCTTGGCTACACCTTCAGGGACGGCGGCTACAGGTTGGTGGACAGCGAGAAACTGGAGGCTCCCATCCTCGTCTCGACGGAAAGGCGCGTGGTCGAGAGGCAGAGCGACCTCCACGTGCAGCTCTTCGAGTCGACGAGGTTGTCAGGAGACCGTCCGCGGGCGATGATGAACGAGTTCAGGCACCACTTGGAGGGGGAGCTCACTCTCCAGATGGCGCGGGAGAGGGAGGGTGCCATCATTGCCGTGGACGGCACGCTTGCGTCATTTCACAAGGAGTCCAATCATCTGCACGAGACCAAGACAGAGTGCGAGAGAAGGGGGAACATACTCGTGGGCATCTCCAAGGACTCGAATTCTCACGCCTTCGGCGGGGTGAGGACAGACGAGGAGCTCCTGAACGGAAAGAACGGGATGGCCTTTGTGAGGGTGCCTACTGGATACGAGGAGAAGCACAGAGGGTTCCTTCACGGCGATGTCTACTTCGCCAGGCTCCACCCTGATTCAGTGAAGTGGTTCCGCGTTGACGTTGGCACGTTCAAGGACGACCCGTCCTTCGTCTTCTCGAACCTCGCTCACTATGCGATGTCGGGACTGTGTCCAGGATATCCCTATCCGCTCCTTGAAGCCCACAGGTTCGCCGTGACGATCAGGCAGTTCAAGGACGTGTACGAGGAGGTTCTGCTCCACTTGGGTATCGAGGAGGGAATGCCAGTCGAAGAAGTCATTGGCGGACTGACGCACGTGGAGGGAGAGAGGCAGGGAGCTTTCCACGAGTATCTTGACCAAGCAAGCAGGGATTTGAGATGAGCGAGAAAATCGGCGAGGTCATTTCTGCCTCGGTGCTCGGAGGTCTGGTGGCCAAGCTAAGCCTGGACAATCCGGAGGACCTCCGAATCGGGTATCCGGTCGTCGTCGAGGGTCGGACGTACTACTTCTACTGCATGGTCCACGACATCGTGAACCAGTCCGTTGATATCGCGGAGAGGTTGGCGGGGTCGAGGATGAGGGATTCCATTGTTCCACTGAGCGAGACACACGAGGGCTTCAGCGGGAGGATATTCTACTCCAAGGCGAACCTGAGGCCGATACAGCTCATACACAGAGGGACCCACAAGCTGTCGGAGCCTCAGACCATTCCTCCTTACTTCTCGGTCGCGAGGCATGCGAGCCTGAGGGATGTCGAGAAAATCTATCAGAGAAGCGACTTCTCCGCGCCCCTGGGCTCAATCCGCGGCGTGGAGAGATTCATGGTGCACATCGACTTCAGCAAGCTCACGGAGAAGCCTTTCGGGATCTTCGGGAGGACCGGGATGGGGAAGAGCGTCCTCAACAAGCTCGTGTGCATCGGCATTCTGTCAAGAGAAGTGGGCAGCGTCCTGATATTCGACATGCACGGCGAGTACGGCGTATACTCGAGGACGGACAAGACGGAGGGGTTGAAGTACTACTTCCCAGAGAAAGTGAAGGTGTTCTCGCTGGACCCGAAGAACAAGGAGGCGGTGCCCTTCATCATCGATCCGGATGAGATAAGACCAGAGGACATCATTGTGGCGTTTCAGGATCTCAATCGCAACATGGTCGATGCGATCTACGAGATCAACAGGTCTCGAAAGGAAGACATCGTCTCCGCGATCAGGCGTGCGGACCTCGAGGAGTGGGGGCACAGGGTCCACCCGAGCGTTCTGAGCGCCCTCAAGAGAAGAATGGGGAGAATGCGGAGGTTCTCATTTGTCAGACGCGGCGGAAAGGATGCCTTCAAGCAGCTCATCTCCCTCATCAGGGAGAGGAGGTCGGTCGTCCTGGATTTCGGCGAGTACGGAACGGACCAGATGGTGTACCTCTTTGTCGCCAATGTGCTCACGAGGAGGTTGTTCGACATGTACACGGAGAGGAACGAGGAGTTCCCACGCCTAGTTCTCTTTCTCGAGGAAGCGCACAAGTTCCTGGCTCCTAATATCGCATCCTACACGATCTTCAACAAGCTTGCCAGGGAGACCAGGAAGTTCAACCTCATACTAGCCCTTGTGGATCAGAGACCTGCGAAGATCGACGATGAGGTCAGAAGCCAGCTGGCCAACAGACTCATCCTGTCGCTGAAGGAGCCTTCGGATCTCGCCTCGGCCCTTGCGGGCGTCCCCGACAGGTCCGTGTGGGAGAGCATCGTTGCGACGATACCGGCAAGAACGGTTGCGATGGTGGGAGACGCCATACGCATCCCGACCGTAATCGACATCATGAACTACACCCCGGAGAATGTGAGAGAGAACATCCTCGATGGGGGCAACATGACGAGCGAAGACATGGACACAATCGCCCAGAAGGTGGACAAGGTCTTCTCATTCTGATTCGAACTTCAGGAACCGGGCGATCTCAGCGGCCACGGCCTCGTCGTCCATGGCCTCAAGGAGCTGAGAAGGGCTCCCGAGTGGTCTGGCTCTGACGATCCTTGCAGCCCTCTTCCTCCCAATCCCTGGCAGGGAAGCCAGTGCGTCCAGCGTCGCGTCGTTGACCGCCAACGGGAACTCCGTCCCCGTCACGCTCCGGAAGCCGTGAGAGAACACGCAGACGTCGACGAACCTGTTCACTTCGGTCTTGTAGGGGAACCCCACAAGGATTGGATACGATCCTATCTGGCGACCGAACGTGCTCCTTCCCTTCGACATCTCCAGGTACACCCTCCTGAGCACGGTCTCCTTCGGAAGGATCCTCGCCAGCATCGGTCTGTCGATGTCCTGACGGACCTCGGACTTGAAGCGCCTGAATTCCTTGTAATGCTTCCTGACCGCGAACCGCCCACGAACGGGGAGGACCTGCCTGATGTTGATTCTCCGCAGCATTAGTCCCTCGTCCAGCAGATCCTTCAAGAACGCGAGATTCTTCGAGAAGGTCTCCTTTCTCTCGCCCTTCAATCCTGAGAGGAGGTTGATCCCTGGAAGGAGGTGCGGGAGCCCGGTGGGGCTTCTCCCCGACCCGACCTCGTTTATGAGCTTGACCGCGGCCTTCGCCTGCTCGGGGTCGGTGTTGAGATTGTTCGCGGCGATGACCTCCGGGTCCGCGCTTTCCACCCCGAATGCGAGAACGTTCCCACCAGTGCAGTACTTCACCAGATGTTGCGCGACCTTCTTCGATTCCTTCGGATGGGTCGCGATCACTGCTGGATCGGCATTGTCCGTATGCAGGACCTGGAGATCTGGTGCGGCTTTCCTTATGCCCTTGAGCAATCCTTCAATCACGCTCGGATCCGGAACGGGTGTCTCCGTTTCCCCCACGCCCTCTGCAAGATAGGAGAACACGCACGACTGTCCCCCGAGACGGAAGTTGCGCACGCCCGCAGTGTGCAGCGCTCTCACCTCTTCGACGATGTCCTCCGCCTCTCGGAACTGGGGCTTGCCGAAAAGGGGTTCGATGCAGAAGGAGCAGCCGCCAGAAAGGTAGCGGACGCACCCCCGCCAGCTGTCAAGTTCTGCGATTAACGGCTGAGGGAAATCGGGGTGGTTCTTGACCACCTCAGAGCCGAGAATCGACCATTGCCTCCACTCTTCCATTCCTCGGTTCCTGTGTTTCACCCTCCCGCCAGAGAGGAGATCATTCACGAATGCGTCCAGGTCCTTCTTGGCGATGATGTCGAAGACGTTCTCAATCCTTCGGTCGTACACGCCGAAGCGCGCAAGCGGGCCGCCAAGGATGCGGGTTCCCTCGAAGGCCTCGCATATGCTGACGATCTCCCTGGAGGAAATGGGCATCCCGCGAAGGTACCTCCCCGGCACAACGGGCCCAGCGATCAGGACCAGGACGCCGCCTGAGAGTCGTCTTCCCTCCCGCAACTGTGCGATCGTGACGTATTCATACTCGCAACCGGAGGATAGGATGGCTCCCGCAACGTAGCGAGGATAGGGCGAGATGTACGGCGGGACACCTAGGCATGATGGCTCATCCACATAGCCATCGAGAATCGTGACCTTCACGAGTTTCCATACGGTCAGAGCCATATAATCCTGCTTGACGCGTCGAGGCAAAAGAATATAACAAGGGGCGGTTCTTCTTCCCATTAATGGTCGTGGCCATTGGCGGGCTTCCTGATACGGCGGTCCTCATCATCAGTGTGATTCTCATCCTTGTCGGTGTCGGCATGGCATTTGCGGGAAGAATCGTCTGGGGGACGCTGATGTCCCTCATCGGTGCCCTCATCGGCGGAACCATCGGCTACGCAATCGGCTTCGTTCTTGGCGGTTGGATCGTGGCGATGGTCCTCTCGCTCATCCTTGCGATCGTCGGCAGCATGCTCCTTGGCGCCATGGTCAAGTTAGGCCTGGCATTTCTCACAGGGCTTCTCGCGGGAGGTGTGTTCTTCCTCGCCTTGGGAGCGGCCCCATTGGACAGCAAACTCGTCGTGGCCTTCATCGTGCTCGTGATCGTCTTCGCGATCTCGTACTACTTCATCGAGGAGATGATTGGTGTGATCACCGCGCTGATCGGCGGAATCCTGATCGGAATCGGTCTTTGGCTCCTCACCGGGGATGCGAACTTCGGTCTCTTGATGGGCGGGCTTGCCTTCGTTGGCGGAGCGTTGGTTCAGACGTACGCAATCCGGAAGCACGACAGATATGGACATCGCCGCTAGGGACGCGGAGGCAGTTTGACCTCCCCCTCTGGCCAATCTTTTTATATTCTCCGATTCGTGCTGACCACCATGATCAGGATAGGGACCTGCGGCTGGTCCTACAAGGATTGGATAGGTGCGTTCTATCCTGAGTCCATGAGGGATAAGAGAGGGGGATGGCTCGAATATTACGGAAGGTACTTCCCGACCGTCGAGATCGACAGCACGTACTACTCGGTCCCAGGGGAGAGAACGATTCAAGCGTGGATCGCCAAGGGGAAAAGGATGGAGGACTTCGATTTCTCCCTGAAGATGCACAAGGATGTCACCCACATGAGGATCCTGAAGGACGGGGAGCGCGCCGCGAGCGCCGCCAAAGAGTTCGAGGATGCTGTCGTGAGGCCCCTCGCGGAGGAGCGTCTCCTCGCCTCCGTGCTCGTCCAATTGTCTCCGAGGTTCAAGGTCGAAGGGGACGAGGGAAGCCTGAGACGCCTCGAGATAGTCTTGGACGCCCTGAACACGGACAGATACGACTACGTCGTTGAGTTCAGACACAAGTCCTGGCTGGACTCCTCCGGGTACGACTACCTCCCCGGTGTCAGGGACCTCCTGTCCTCGAAGAACGTGGCGGTCTGCAGCCTGGACAGTCCGTATTTCCCGCGCACCGACACGTCAACGGCCGACCATGCCTACATACGTTTCCATGGAAAGAACTACGATATCTGGTGGAAGGGAGAGAAGCAGATCAAGGACCACAGGATCAACAGGTACGACTACCTCTACAAGGAGGAGGAGCTGGAGAAGTGGGTTCCTACGATCAAGGAGTTCGACTCCAAGGCAGAGAAGACGAGGATATACTTCAACAACCACGGAAAGGCCAAGGCCGCGAAGAACGCCTTCTACCTGATGGACAGTCTGGGAATCCCACACCAGGAGAAGGAAATCAGGATAAAGGAGCAATTCACGCTCCAGAGCTTCGGCTAGCCCACAGTTAATATCACCCAAGTCGTTTTCAGGTAGGCGATTGGAATGACGACCGAGAAGCCGATTGTCCGGATCGAGCACCTCCACAAGGACTATCCCTACGGAGAGACGCTGACGCGTGCGCTCAACGATGTGTCCTTTGAGATTGAGGCGGGAGAGTTCGTTGTCATTCTAGGTCAGAGCGGATCTGGGAAGACGACGCTATTGAACATGATATCCGCCCTTGACATTCCAACGAAGGGCAAGGTCATCGTTGGGGGAAGAGAGGTGTCGAGCCTTCCGGATAGGGAGAGAACGAAGTTCAGGGCATATGAAGTCGGTCTTGTCTTCCAGTTCTTCAACCTCTTCCCGGCCCTCACAGCGAGGGAGAATGTGGAGATAGGCCTGGCGACATCCATTCGCGATTCCGAAGAGGTCGGTAGACGTGCAGCGAGATACTTGACGATGGTCGGCCTCAAGGATCACATGGACAAGTACCCGTCGCAGCTGAGCGGCGGGGAACAGCAGAGAGTTGCAGTAGCCCGCGCACTCGCGAAGGAACCGAAGATACTGCTCGCCGATGAGCCGACAGGCAATCTCGATGCCGAGACCGGAGAGATGGTTTGGAACCTTCTTCTGGACCTGAACAGGAAGACTGGAACAACGATTATCTCGGTGACTCATCTGGAGTCCGCGTCCGAGATCGCTGATCGTTCGATCTACCTCAGGTCTGGACAAATCCAGAAGATTCTATAGGCGTGCTTGAACATTGCGGCGAGCTCGGATAGATGAGGACAAGATCGACATTCCAGACGTGATTTTCGAGAGCGATTCGGTTGACCGCCACTTTCACTCCCCTCCCCTCTGATTTGCGTTATATGCTCACATGCCAGTTTTTCACCATAGGGGGAGGATATGCGAGCGATTACGAAGAGTCTTGTTCTGGATGCCCAGAGAATCGAGAGATATGTCTCGTCCGCCCTGAAACCGCTGGACGAGTTCATTGGTACCTTTAAATCGTCGAGTGTCAACTTCATAGACAGCGCTTCGAAGTTCCTCTTCGACTTCGCCTCGTTGCTCTGCGTTCAGGAAATAATGAGACACGACCTTCCAGTCGTGTTTCTGGATGGTGGCAACTCCATCGACCCTTTCGTCCTTGCCAATCTGGCCAAGCGGTTCGGTGTGGACAGAGAACATGTGCTGAGCCGGGTCCATATTTCCCGTCCCTTCACCGCATACCAGATGTCCACGCTGATAGGAGAGAGGCTGGAGGATCGCATACAGGAGAGCGGGGCAGGCATGCTGGTGGTCTCCTGCTTCCCAGCGCCCTATCTGGACGAGGATTTGTGGTGGCCAGAGGCACTCGAACTCGTTCGGCACGGCTTCTCCACGGTGAAAGAACTGACGGAGAGGTGGAACACCATCACTCTCATCACCAACTACAAGCTGAGCAACATGTACCGCAGGAGCGCCCTGAGAAGATTGCTCTACACCGAGCCGGACAAGGTAGTGAGGTTCGAGAACGGTGTTCGGTGCCTTAGGGTCGTGTTGCCGAGGGAGGAGAGATGGATGAACTACGTCCCGGTGGCTCATAACCAGACCACTCTGGCGGAGTACGTGGAGAACAGGATCTACATGACCGCGGAAGAGCCGTTAGTGAGGTAATCGGATGGGAAGAACGGTTCCCACATTCAGACTGCTTCTCGAATCCACCATATCTGGGTGGGGGCAGTACAAGAGGGCCCTGAGACCAAAGGACAAGCAGGTGTTCGATAGACTCGTGAACAAGGCGCGGGCGCATTCGTCCGCTTGCTCATATGCGAACCGCATCGATCCCATGGAGAGCATCTTCATGTCCATAATACTCGAGCTGCAGAAGGAGATAGATACGCTCAAAGAGAGGGTTCGGAGCACAGAGAAATGAGAGGTTGGCTGTTCGATGTCTACCCAGACTACGACAGGAATCGCATGGTTTGCTGGTTGAAGACGGAGAGTGGTGTAGACAAGATAGTCGATGCGGATTACTTTCCCAATTTCTACGTGCACGGCGAGAGGAGACGGCTCAAAGAAATCGAGGACTGGCTCAGCTCCGTTCCCGTAAGAGATGTCTCATTCGAAAGAAGGAAGCTGAGGCTTGGAAGCCAGGAGCTCTTCGATGTCCTGAGCGTCACGCCTGCGACTTACTCGGACCTCAGATATCTCGCAGGAGAAATCGATTCCCGCGGTCGCTACAGGGATTTCACCCTCTACAATGTGGACATCCGACTGAGCCAGCGGTACACTATGGAGAAGGGGGTCTTCCCCATGGCCTTCATTGAGATTGTGCGCGATTTCATTCTTCTCGACGAGCAATGGGCGATTCACTACGACATCCCTCGGCTCAGTCGGGTGGAGATGGGGGTCAAGGTGCACGGTCGCTCAAAGATCAAGAGATTCAGCGACTCCATCCATAGCATCAAACTGGGCGATAGGATCGTGAGAGGGCGCGACGAGCGGGAGATGCTTCTGGAGCTTGCTCAGAGAATGGGCATGGTCGATCCGGACGTCGTGCTCACTAGGAACGGCGATTCGTTCCTCTTTCCCTATCTCCACGGGCGGGCCGCTGAGAACGATATTCTCGAGGAGTTCCAGCTCGGACGGGAGGCGAGCCTTGTCAGCCCGCGAAGAGAGGGCAAGTCGTACTTCAGCTACGGTCGCATTCTCTACAGACCGCCGAAGTACACATTGAGGGGGAGAATACACATAGACACGGGGGGCTCCTTCCTGCACATGGAGAGCGGGCTCTACGGTCTCATAGATCTCGCGAGAATCTCCAACATCCCTCCGCAGGAGATCGCCAAACTGTCCCCCGGAACCGCGGTATCCGCCATGCAGGTCAATCAGGCCATGAGAGACGGACATCCAGTCATGTGGAAAAAGAACCTGCCCGAGGAGTTCAAGACCGCCAAGGAACTGCTTGTATGCGATAAGGGCGGCTTCATCTTCGAGCCCAAGGTAGGCCTTCACGAGAATGTCCTGGAGATAGACTTCACGTCGCTGTACCCCAGCATAATGGTCCGATTCAACATATCGCCTGAAACGGTTCTGTGCGAGTGTTGTCCAGACTCAAATCACAGAGTTCCAGAAATAGGGTACCATGTTTGTGAGAAGAAGATCGGGCTGATTCCCCGCGTTCTGTCCCCCGTGATAAGGAGGCGGATGGTCTTCAAGAGACTGGCCAAGGAGAAAAGAGAAGAGAGAGCGAAAGAGAAATCAGACATTCTGAAATGGCTTCTCGTCTGCTCGTTCGGCTATACGGGCTACCGCAACGCGAGATACGGGAAGATAGAGTGCCACGAGTCCATAACCGCCTACGGTCGTGAGATCCTCCTCAAATCCGCTGAGATTGCCGACCAGCACGGCTTCGAGGTGCTTCATGGCATAGTCGACTCCCTCTGGCTGAGGGGCGAGGGCGATGAGCAGAAGCTCATAGAACACATATCTGGACACATAGGAATCCCTGTTGAGCGGGAGGGAGTGTACAAGTGGATTGTGTTCCTGCCCTGCAAGACGTTCGACGTCGGGGCCATGAACCGCTACTACGGGATGTTCGAGGACGGCAAGATGAAAATCCGCGGGATAGAGGCCAGAAGGCACGACACGTGTGAGCTGGTAAGGAGGGCGCAGATGGAGATGCTGGATGTATTTGCCAAGGCAGAGAGTGTCAAGGAGTTCAAGGAGAACGTCCCGGAAGCCCTGGAGGTCCTGAGGAAATGGGTCAAGCGGGTACGGAAGGAGGACGTAGACCTTGAGGACCTCATCCTCACCCTGAGGATCTCGAAGAGCTTGAAGGAGTACAGCGTCTTCAACAATCAGGTCGCCGCGCTCACCCAGCTGAAAGAGGAGGACGTGGAGGTCCACCCCGGTGAGGTGATTCGATTCGTCCTTTTGGACAGCGAGAGCAAAATCGCGGATGAGAGACTGAGAGTCGCTGACTTGCTGGAAGGGGGGGAGACGTACGACAAGGAGAAGTACATCGAGCTTCTCTGCCGAATGGGCGAGACGCTCCTTCAGCCCCTTGACTACAATCGGAAAAGAATCGCCAGGCTCATGACCGAGGACCAGGCATAATTTGATAAGCTGGCGGAAAGATGAGCGAGAAGGGCTGATTCGCCTTGCGCGAGAAGATGGACGAAGTGGAGATCGTAGAACTGCTCAACATACTCCGGAAAAGAGGTTACTGGATAGTAGAGTCGACAGACGAGGTCGTCGCCACCAGGCCAATATCCAAGACGAGGTACCCCAGGTTCCACCTCAGGATATTCAGAGAGAACGAGAGAGGCCCGCGGATACTGGATATCCACATAGATTGGGAGAGGCCCAGGCACTCACAGTTCTGGGGCAAATGCAGCACAGCAGAAGGGAACACCATCAAGAAGGAGATGGAACTCCTGGGAGAGGAGTTTCGCTCGCTCGGAGCGCTCTCTCAGCAGTGATGCCCGATTGTCTTGGACGGCCCGCTCATTCATGATACGCTTTTTCCTCGACACCCTCTTCGGACTGGGTCAGAACCGAGACTCGCTGCTCCGCGCCTCTCAGCTTCTCATCGCAGAGCCGGAAGAGTCGGATCCCCTCCTCGAACTTCTCCATTGCTTCGTCCAATGAGAGCTTCCCCTTGGAAAGCGTGTCCACGATATTCTCCAACCGTTCCAGAGCGTCCTCAAAGGCTATTTCTTCGGTCGTCTTTCCACCTCCTTCAGATTCCTTACGACACAGTAAATCTCACCATCCCTGACCATAACGAGAACGTCGTCCCCCAAGGTCACGGATTCGATCGTCTCAATCACGTCCTTGTCCGGCAGCTTCATCGCGATGGAATACCCCCTGTCCAGTGTTGCCAGTGGGTCAGCGGTCCCGAGAATGCCGCCCAGCTTCCTCAGGCCTTCTCTCTGAAGGCTCAGGAATGACTCCAGAGCCCGGTTCATCTGCAGGAAGCGGTCATCGAGCCTCTGGGAGTGTGCCCTTATCTGGTCGAGGACCACATCTGATGAGAGGCTCGACTCCAGCCTCCTGATGTCCCTCCTTCTGGACTCGAGCATGTTCCTGAGACCCCATACCAGGCTTTCCCTGTCCGTATCAAGAGACGTGTGCAGTTCTATGATGTCAGGAGCCACGAGCTCTGCGGCTGCACTTGGTGTGGCTGCTCTCCTGTCTGCCACGAAGTCAGCAATCGTGAAGTCCGTCTCGTGTCCCACTGCGGAGACCACGGGGATGTGGGAATCGAAGATGGCGCGCGCTACAGATTCGTCGTTGAAGCACGCGAGTTCCTCGAAGGCTCCACCGCCCCTGCCGACTATCATGACGTCGATGCCGTCGTACCTGTTTAGAGCCTCAATTGCAGAGACGATAAACCCTGGGGCATCAGCTCCCTGAACGAGCGTTGGCGCCAGGATGATGCCTGCCAGCGGGAATCTCCTGCCGAGGACTTTCACGATGTCGCGGAATGCCGCTCCTTTCTCGGATGTGACAACGCCTATCTTGACGGGGAACTCAGGGAGTAGTTTCTTGTGTTCCTCAGCGAAAAGGCCCTCCGTTTCCAGGAGTTTCTTGAGTCTGAGGAACTTCTGATACAGTTCGCCGACACCCTCGAGTTTGACTTCCCTCACAATCAGCTGATATGATCCGGATGGTCGGTAGACGTCTATGTCTCCGAACGCAACGATTTTCTGACCGTCCTCTATGTCAAGACCAAGACGCTCCGCGTCGCCTCTGAACAGAACGCACTTCAGGGAGGAATCCTCATCTTTCATGGTGAAGTAGCAATGGCCCTGCGCCGACTTCCCGTAGTTGCTCAGCTCCCCTCTGACAGCGACGCCGATGAGAGAGGGTTCATCTCTCAACAGATTGCGGATAGTGTCCGTGACCTCGGTCACCGAGAATATCCTCTGAGCCTCTTCGGGCATACTCCCTCCTCACGTTTCCGACTTCAGCAAAGATAAGAGAGGTTGGTTTAAGTATGTTTCCTAATATCGTCTGGGTCTGCCAGATTTCCTTCGAGTGACACCTCACAATCCACGAATTCCAACCTGTAGAGTATCTGTTCGAGCGTCTTCTCCCGATCTCTTATGGGCACCGCCCACGTCTTCAGAACGGCATCGAACCGCTTCTCGGGAAGTGCTTTCATCGTTCTAACAATCTGCTCATCGTACTCAAAGGAGATCTGGTATTCAGCAGAGTTGCTCCTTATGTGAACGACTGGCAACTTCTTCTCGATGTCGACCTTGTTTATCAGCAGTTCCTCAATGCTCGGGTCAATCCTCAGCAAACAGTTCGCCGCTTCGAATTCCTTCACGACATACTTGTAGTGATGGAGCGGAGCAAGCCACTCCTTCGTTTCCGAGTCAAACCTTCTCTTCTCTAGACTTTTCGCGACCTTCACCAGATCCCTGTCGTAGTCGAACTCGATGGAAACCTCGTCCCCCTTCCTCGTGATCAGAACCTGCTTCACGTTTCACCCCTATGAAGGAGTTGCTCTCCGCCTACTTAAAGCTCCAGAAGGGAGGGGTTGATGAAAGTGTTTCAGATGAGTGCTTTCCTGCAGGACGGGCATCTTTTCCTGCCCTTGACGCACGCAGAATGATATACGGAGCCGCAACTCGAGCACTCGACCGAGAATGTGCCTAGGTTTATCTCCGCACCACACATCCCGCACTCATTGGACGGCGGCAGGACATCTGACCTTTCCGGCCCCGTCTCCATACCCTTTGGTCTCACCAGGAGTGATGTCAGTACCACGGACGCAACGATGGCTATCGCCAGAATCAGAATGACGAGAGCTAAGTCGAGTTGCCCAAGGCCAACGGCTCCAACGTCCACGACCACGTCGTATGACATGTCTAGAGGACTTCTGGGAACCACGAACGAGACTCCTCCGACCCTCCCCTCATACGAGGCGTTTATCTCCACCGTGTCCCCGGCCTGCATCCATCTGGGGAAGACTATCTCAAAGGTGTATCCACTCCCGTTCGTCGTTCCCTCAAGTGTCTCAGACGTGTCGACGTTCCTCATGATGATGGTTGCGTCCACTAGGTTTCCGCCCTTCTCGTCCCTCACCCTTCCGTGAACAGCGATAATCCCCTCAACGCAGAGAGCGTCCTCATACAAGACGGGATCCCTGGACATCTCGTCCGACATGATTGTTGTGTAGTTCCTGAGATAGCCAGTATCATTGAAGAGGTAGAAGTAGTAGTTGTAATAACCAGGGACCAACGGACTGTAGACGATTGTCTTGGGCTCCCCCAATGTCACGTCAACGCGGCCTTCCTTCACGAATTCGTCCGACCTGTAGATCTCGTATTCCACATAGCCATCGATTTCGCTCGTGAGCGTGACAGCCATCGTATCGTTGAGGAAATCCCCATTCAAGTCCAGGTTGCTTCCAACGATGTCGAGGATCGATACGTTCTTCCCGGAGGTCGAGTAGTAGTCCAGATACTCGTCCCAAAGCGTGTCAACGCTGAATGCGAGGTCGTTGTACGACGTCAGCACCTGTGACGTGGGATATGACAGGGATATCCCATGGGCGTCGATGAGCCTGACCCCCTTGGCGTCCTGCTCATTGTCCCAGTGTCTCTCGTACGCGACCGCAAAGAGGACGTGGGATTTCACCACCTCGGCCTTTCGCTCGATCCTGACGCTGTCGACGTGGTTGATGAGCTCGTCCGCCAGGTCAAAAAGGTCCCTTTCGTCCACCTCATACTTCTCTGTGGCGTCCCAAGCTGACCTTATCTCTTCACCGAAGTATGGAATGAAATGGTACATATCCCAGACGAGGTCGTCCAGCGATTCGGCCAGGCTGTCAATCCTGGTCGCATTGATGCTGGAAAGAATAGCGGAATATGAGCTCATCCCCTCGTACTCCTCGATGAATGAGTCCACGACCTCTCTTGAAAGCTCCAAGGGTGTCATGGATGGATCTGCAACGAGGGGGCCGAGGAAGCCGTCGTACGCCCACCCGCGGGCGTCCTCGTCCTTTTCCGAGCCGACGATGAAGTCAACATAGTCCCTGATCTCATACATTATCTCCAGCGTGGTTCTGCACGTATCGAACCCCACGATGTCGAGCCTTCTCCCACCGTTGTCCGCAACAATCTGCTGGAGAGCTGCCCCAAGTTCTGGCGTTGTCAAGTAGTTGGAGGAGTTCGACTCGTCCTTGACCAGACCCTGCCAGCTTAGTCCATGGTCCCATAGGACGAGGAAGTAGTGGTCCGCTGGAAAGCCGCCCATCGCCCAGTCCACGAAGTCCACGAGCGTGTTGGGGTCGTCCATGGCGGCCTCCCCGATGTCCTCTATCTGGTAGCTAGGGAGAGGTTCGTCGCCCTCCTGAACCAGAAACCTCTTCGTTGTGGTCCAATCCGGGTTGGTTGTCGCCTCTTCAATCTTCCTGTCGTACTGAACGACGATCTTCACGTCCTCGGTCGAGCCGACCTGAGCCATCTCCGCGAAGTCGAGAAGGCTCATGTCCTCCAGATTGTTGTCAGCGGCCATGTAGACCATTATCGTCCATTTCGTACCCTGGGCTCTGCCTTCCTGGGTCAGTGAGAGACCTGCAAGTAGGAAAGTGAGAATGAGAAAGAAAGCCAGAACCCTTTTCATCATTGAAATCATTTTCAGTCCAGTATTTAAAACAATCGCGGTTGTTCTAGCCGAGCAAATCCGTCGACCTGACCAGGGGTATGAGTTCGACTCCGATTTCCCCCAGGTTCTCCTGGCCGCCCTCCTCTCTGTCAACGACCACAACTGCTTTCTCCACGGTGGCCCCTTCCGCCCTGAGCTCCACAATCGCCTTTCTCAGGCTGTTGCCTGTCGTGGTCACGTCCTCGACGAACAGGACATTGTCCCCTTTGACCAGTTCTCCCTCGAATATCTTTCCGGTGCCGTGCTCTTTCCTCTTCTTTCTCACGATGATGAACGGTCTATCGATCTTCATGGCTACCGCCACAGCGATTGGCACGGCCCCGAGCTCGACGCCTGCGATCCTGTCCGCGCCTACCGCGTGCGGGGCGATCTTCTCCGCGATCTTCTCCAGGACCCTGGTTTCCGTAATCGCCTTCTTTATGTCGATGTAGTAATCACTCTCCTCGCCAGAAGCGAGGGTGAACTTGCCGAATTGCAGAGCTTTGGTGTTCTTCAGATCGTTCACCAAGTCCCTCACGTCGGGCTTGGAACACTTCACACAGACACCTGCGATGGCTATGATGCAGTCGCCGCACACCGATCTGTGACAGCTGATGCATTCATTCCTTGCCTCCCTGATACCGCAAACCTCACACAAAGCCATTATACTCACCACGGGACGTCTTTCTTACCGAGTCTGTACCCTAGGACGTTGACAGCTCGATGCATCGGAGGGGTAATGAGGACTATGAATATCAAACCTATGATGGCACCGTCAAGGACGTAAGTCCTCAAGAACCACCCCGTCTCGAGAATGAGTAGGAGAATCGTCGCTCCGATGAGGAAATCATACTGATCCAGACCTGGTGTCTTGGCTCCTCTCTCGATTCCCGCCCTGCGCTTTATGAAGCTTCCAAGGATGTCGCCCAGAAGGGCTCCACAGGAAAGGAGGAATATCAGAAGAGCCGCTTGGAGCGGGGAGCCGAAGGAGAACTGTCCGATTCCCGCAGCCCATGCGGAAGTGTGCTGTATCCCTCCGATGAGCATGCCGGAGAATGTCCCGCCTGCAAATCCCCTCCATGTTTTCCCGTCACCGAGGAGCCTCCTCCCATCCTTCAACCTCAGGCCGGAATCCATGGGCTTGCCCCCACCGAACAGCACGGCGGAAGGATTGGCGACGTAAGCGGGAATCAAGAACCAAAATGCTTGAGCGAGGATCAGAGGGATGTCCATCAAGATGGTAATATCATCGGGGCATAAAACCGTAATGAGTGCCCCCAGGACCTCCCTTTCTGAGTGCGGCTGGTTCGCAGAGTTGATAACCACTACAACACGGTTAAATATCTCTGGACGAAGATTACTGAGAGATGAGTGTAGAGAGGATCGCAACATATATCGATGGATTCGACAAGGCACTTGGAGGCGGCGTGCCGAAGGGGCACGTAGTGCTCGTGTGTGGTACGCCAGGGACGATGAAAACCTCTCTCACGTTCAGCATCCTCTACAACAACGTGAAGAACAACGGATCGAAGGGTCTCTTCATAGCCCTAGAGGAGGGACATGATTCCCTGAAGGGCGCTATGGAGGACTTGGGAATGAAGAACATCGACGAGCTGGAGCTGTACGTACTAGATGTGGCCAAGATCCGAATGGAGCACAAAGAGGAGGAGCTGACAAAGAACTGGATCGAGATACTGACCAAGTACATCGAGCAGAGGGTCAGAGAAAGCAACTTCGACATGGTTGCCATCGATTCTCTCGCTGCCCTGTACTCTCTGGCACAGCTGACCAACCCCAGAAGGGACCTTTTCCACTTCTTCGGATTCCTTCGCGGGCTCGGAGCGACAACGTTCCTCATCTCTGAGATACCGATGGGCTCGGACAGGCTTGTCGCATATCAAGAAGACTTTCTGTCAGACGGCATCCTATACCTCAGACAGTATGAGGTCGGGGAGACCGACGTGCAACTGAGGATAAGATGCGTCAAGATGAGGAGGACGGACCATGAGCGGGGCTACTTCACGCTAATGAAGTCCGACGAGCATTTCATGGTGACCAGCGCCATCACGGAGTAGTTCTCTCTCCGCGAAGAACCTCTTTGTTTCTTCTACCGGATCATCGGTCCGATCGAGGTTCTCGATCTTCCTCTGGAATGACTTCGCCCTCTTGTCCAGTATCACTGCGACCCCAATGTCGCTCTCTTTCCTGATCAACCTTCCTATGCACTGGAGGATCCTCCTCGTTGCGGGGGCCTTCATGGCATAGTCCCAGCCCTTGTCGAATTTGATATCGAAGTATCTGAGCAACGACCTCTGCTTGGCGGTGGGTTTCGGATACGGAATGCCGACCAACACGGCCATCTCCAGCTCCTTGTCCGGGAAGTCCAGACCTTCGCTGATCCTCCCGCCCATCACCGCGAACAATACGCCGGAGCCTGTCTTGAAGCCGTCCACGGTCTCCATCAGCTCGTCATGCGTTGAGTCTCTTCTCTCGACGAACAGGGGTCTTGAGATCGCCTCTCCTATGTCAAGGAACTCCTCCAGCCTGTCGTGACTGGGGAAGAAGACGACGATGTTTCGCGGGATGCTTTGCACGAGGTTCAGGATATGGCTCTTCAGTCGAGGGATGAGCTCTTCGCTCGAGCGGAGTTCCTCGTACCTCGTCGTCACATCCTCGACGTACAGGACACGTCTGTTCTCCGAGGGGAACGGACTGGGGAACGTTGCCAAGGTCGTCGATTCAGGCAGACCCAGAGTCTCCTTGTACTGGACAAGTGGTTCCAGTGTCCCCGACATGTGCACCGACGCTTGGCATTCGGCCACCATCTCTCCGATATGCGATGGGTCGAGGCAGTACCCCTCAATCCCGATGGAGTCGCCGGCATTGGCGAGCTTGACGTAGGACGATGCGTCCATGGACGTCCAGAAACTGAGAAAGGCACCGAGGGAGAAGATGAATGATCTGGGGAGCTTGCCGTCCTCTTCCCTCTTCCGCCTTATGACTTCACCATAGCTCATCAGATTGTGAAACAGGGCTTCCAGCTGTATCGATGTCAGAGTGAGTTTGTGCATGAGATCCTCTTCGAGCTGATTCGGGGGGAGCATGCCGTCGTCTTCCTCCACGTAATCCGCCACCAAGTGGAGGATCGTATCGTACAACACGTCGCAGAACCCTTTTACTGTTCTTGTCCCGAGCACCTTGACGTCCCCGAACTTCTCTGCCTCCCTCATGGCCAGTCTCAGGGAGTGGAGCGTCAGGCGGGCGGATCGCATATCCCTCGCGTATTCCGGCAGGTTGTGGGCCTCGTCGACGATCAACACCAGATCCCTCGTGTCGACTCCCATCCACTCGAGAAAGGCCGATCTGATACCGTAGTCGAAGAAGTAGACGTATGGGCAGGTGACCAAGTGAGCGGAGGGAATGAGGAGTTTGGACGTTTCGTAGGGACATATGCCCAGTCCTGTGCATTTGCCAAAGAACTGCTCCATTGTCGGGATCTCCCTCTTGGCCCAATCCTCTATCCCCTTCAGGTCCGCGTTCAGCAGATTGGAGTAGTGCTTGCACCCGCCCCTTTCTCCCCTCACAGTCATGGTCTTCTTGTGGCTGCAGTATCTCATCAGCTCCTCGGGGCTACCCTCCCTCAGACGTGGATTGCTCCTGACCGCGAGGCAGGTCGAGTGCCTTCCCTGGAACCCCATGCCAAAAACGCCGCCGATGCGACGCATCTCGACGATGACCTGCCTCTGCTGGGAGTTCGTCCTTACGAGGTACAGGACCTTCTTGCCCTCCGATACGGCGAGCTTCAGCGCCGGATACAGCGCGCATACGGTCTTCCCCGACCCCGTCCCTGACTGCAGGACGATGTGGCCTCCTTGGAGGGTTCTTTCGATGGCCTGGACCATATCCTTCTGATGCTTGCGGTAGCTGTAAGGAAAATGCATCCAATTGAGTGCTGCTGAAGGATTCTATATATGGATGTGAGGGAGGTCGGTGAAACTGGAGCGCTGAAACCATCTGCCGTGATATCGCGCTTCTACGTTCAACGATGCCCCTTGACACCGAGGGGTCGCTCAGGGAACTTATGGAGATTGAATACCGCAACATCAACGCGGGCGGATAACCCAGAGGTTCCTCTTACCGTGAACCCTCGTCTCAGAACGCCCGCCTACTCGTTCTCCTTTCTCGTGCCCCAGATGTTCTCCGGAACGTCATCGTATATCGAGGGGGTGTCGTCCGGTAGTATCTCTCTCTCCTCGGCGGATCTCACCAGTTCGAGGATCTTCTCCTTCCGGAAGAGCCAGTAGTGTATCCTCCATTCCCTCCCATCGTAGAGCGTTGTCTCCTCTCTCTCCGTAGTCAGAAGACCGGAGTCCTCGAGCATATAGAAGGCATCCCTGTCCTCAGGTTCCAGGATGTTGTCTATGATCCTTTCGCTATATCCGAAGAAGTTTATCACGCGGTGAGCGATGTCCCTGGCATCCTCGTCCTTCATTCCCTCCCTGTCGATGCTGTTCCTGATGGCCTTGGTGAGGGATTCCACCGTTAGAGTGCCAGCTACGCCTCTACCCAGCTTAGTGTGAATTGCCAATCCTATACCCCGCTTGTATATATTGGTGAACGAGTCTATATAAACATTTCGGGAGAAAGCCTGGTGGTGATTATCACTCTCCAGAAAAATGTGAGGGAGCCAGCACAGGAAAAGGATAAATCATCACAGATACATTACATAACCAGTCAAGGTCCACTCTGCCGCAGGGGACCGCCGCGCGAAAGGGAGAGGAGGATGCCTGGAAAGACTCTGAGAGACGAGGTCAAGGAGATACAGGCGCAGCTCGCCAAACTGCAGAAGAGACTTGAGTCTCTTGAAGGACTTGAGGAGAGGCCAACTGCAAGGATAAGAACGTACATAGACGGTTTTGATGATCTCATAGGGGGCGGCATCCCTCGAGGACACGTGTGTCTCCTTTCAGGCCCTTCCGGTGCAATGAAGACCTCCATCGCGCTCAACCTGCTGACGCGCAACAGCGAGAACGGCGCTAATGCGCTCTATATCTCACTTGAGGAGACGAAAGAGAGTCTGCAAGAGACCATGCGATCCATGGGTTTGAGCGAGGATTCGGACTTCATCGTTGACGTGGGAAGGCTGAGAACTGAGCACGAGGACATGGAGGAGACGGGGGACTGGATAGAGGTTCTCAAGGACTTCATCACCAAGAGGAAAAGGTATCGCAAAGTGGACCTCCTAGTCATAGACTCCCTAACGGGCCTTTACTCTTTGGCGGGGCTGGACGAGCCTCATAGAGATCTGTTCCACTTCTTCGCGTTTCTGCGGAACCTGGGAACCACGAGCTTGTTCATATTCGACCAGGGAGAGGAGGGAGTGTACCCCAATCGTGAGGATTCCATCGCCGACGGACTGTTTCACGTGGGCTTCCACTGCTTGCAGGGCGGCTCGGTCGGACTGAAGCTGAGATGCGCAAAGCTGAGGCATACAAAACATTCAATAGATTACCATGAACTAAGATTCGAAAACGGAAGATTCCTCGTGGGGCCTCTGTCTAGTAGCTCCCTCTGAGCTTATGACGGTCCACCTTGACTCCGCCCGGCGTCGCTATCAGGATGCCCTTGCCGATGCCTGCCACATCTCCACCGGTGTCACGGGCCACGGACTTCAGCTCGTTCGTTATTCTCTTGAGAGCCAGTTCATCGTTTGCTATCGAGTTATAGTCCACAATGAGTATGTTGCCGTTATAGACGTGGGCCGTGAGCTCATTGATGTCCTCATACCTGTAGACCTCGGCCACCTTCACCATCGACTTAACGCCTGTACCGAGTGTCGTCGGAACGTCCTCGAAGGTCATATCACCCAGATCGATGTACTGGTCCGTCTCCTTGACTGCCCCTTCCTTGAATTTCTTAAACGGCTTTTTGATGAAGCTCATCCTATCCCTCTGATGGGGCGGATATCGTGAACCTTCGATATAATAGTATCGTGACTGGAGGGGGAGGAAATCTCCACTGGGTTTTCCCGGGAAGGGAGGACAAGACGTCGATTCGGATCTCGCGTGCTCTTGCTAGAATGTGTCCAGGGCCATCATGCAAAAGGCCCCGCCGAAGTCGTACAGCTCGGAGAGCTTCTTGTTGGAGAGCTCTCGCACGAGGGGCGCGACCATGACCCGCCCCCAGGTTGTGCGATTGAGCTTGTAGCCCCTTCTCTCGAACCTCCTCCGTGCTAGCCTCGAAGTCTGAAGATAGGTGAGAACATACTTCTCTGCCGCTCCGGCCTCCACCAACGCCATGATTCTGTCAAATGACCTTCCGTTAGAGCATACGATCTCTCTGACAGTGACATCGTCTTCACCAGGTGCTAAGACGACATAGCCCTCCGCCTTCTCATCCTGCACGAACATGATGTTCTCTCGGGTCAGCGGCGAAGTGACGATCTTCTTGTTCAAGAAAGCGCGTTCCCTGACAACAAAACCCAGAAGCCTCCGAGTCCCGTGCCGATAGAGCCTGTCGGTTCTCCTCCAGTCCTTCTTGCGATAAGGGCGCAAGACCGTGTCCTTCGGTTTCCTGGCGACTTTAACGAGCTTCTGGGCAGAGGAGAAGGAGATGGCGTCGAAGTAGCCGAGCTTGCGGTACATGCCATAGGCAACGAGGAATTCGGTAGTTAAGAGGAAACTGATGCGTATGCCATTGTCTCGAAGAATGTCGTGAGCGGCTTCCATGAGGGTAGTGGCAATTCCCTTACGGGCCTTCCCAGGAACGACCGTGACTCCGGCGATGCCACCCACGGTTTCCTCGCCCTCGCTGGTTCGTGTCCGTATCTTTAGAGGAATGACCTGTCCGATCGTCCTCCCCCGTTCGATTGCATACACGCCAACAATGTCCATCCAGCGCTCATCATGCTTCAGATACCTCTTGACGGCTGCCTCTGTAATGGGCCAGCCGAAGGCCTGGAGATTCATTGCCAATACTTCATCGTGATCGGTCTCATCGTAGGATGCAATCCTCATGCGTGATGCACAACTTCGCTTCGATATTTATTCATATCCCACGGCCTCGAGAACTGGAGCTAAGAATCAAAACCCTTAAGAGAGCCTATCTGCTTCTGGCAGAACCATGTACGACACGATAATCGTCGGTGCCGGTCCAGCGGGACTCACCGCTGGGATTTTTGCCACGTCAAGGAAACTGAGCACGTTGGTCCTGGATGCCAAGGTGGCGGGCGGACAGCTCAAGTTCCTCTACCCAACGAAGGTCATCCATGACTACCCATCCCACCATCACATTGAGGCGAGGAAGCTCGCAGAGCTTCTGGTCGACCACGCGAGAGAAAGCGGGTGCGACATCCATGAGAACGAGGAAGTGAAGATCCTCAAGAGGACGGACGAGGGGCTGTCGATCACAACCGACAAGGGTGAGTACGAATCGAAAACGGTCATCCTGGCATTGGGCATGGGTCTTTTCGAGCCCAGGAAGCTAGGCGTTCCAGGAGAGGAGGAGTTCTACGAGAAGGGCGTCTACTACCGCATCAGAAGCGCGGAATTGTTCGCCGGCAAGCACGTCCTCTTCGTCGGCGGGGGAGACACCGCCCTCGAGATGGCTCTTAGCCTGGTAGATGTTGCGGACAAGGTTTACCTGGCGCATAGAAAGAATATGTTCAGGGCGATGGAGACAAACGTTGAGGCCATCGAAAAATCCTCGATAGAGGTTCTCTTCAACACGGAGCTGAAGGAGATACGCGGTGACAACATCGTCACAGAGGTTGTGGTTTTCAACAACCAGACGGAAGAGGACACAACGCTCCCACTGGAAGTCATTATCGTCAACATAGGGTTCTCTCCGAAGCTCGAGAATGTGCAGGATTGGGGCATAGACCTGGAGAAGAAGTCGATAGTGGTGACCACCGACATGAGGACCTCCATAGAGGGCGTCTTCGCCTGCGGGGACATCGTCGCCTATCCTGGCAAGGACAAGAGGATCGTGACGGGCTGCGGAGAGGCCGCCACGGCAGCGACTTCCGCCTACAAGTACATCAAGAAACCGTACTGGGCCTAGTCCTCGTCTATCTTCCAGATGGCGTCGCCTACGTGATGAAGGGACTCCAGCGCCTTTCCCTTGTTCCTGGACACCATCTCCTTCCCGCTCATCAGCGCAACTCCGACTGCGAGAGGTTGGAGGTTATTCTCGTCCCTCACCCAAGCGAGGTCGCCCTCTGAGATTGCTGGATCCGCATCTACCACGCCTGGGGCCATGACATCGGCCCCGTTGTACACGAACTTGACGGCGCCCATATCCACTGTCACGAACCTGTTGGCGGGATTGTACTCGAGCAGCCCGCGCACAGAGAGGAAAGCCTGCCCTTCGATGATAATCCCAAGAACCTTTCCGCCGACGTACACGATGTCCATGTCCTTGAGACTCGCGACATCGATGCTATCGGAATCCGAGAAGACCGGACAGTCCATGGCCCGCTCGAGGTCCTCCACGATCCTCCGCACTTCCTTCTGGCGAAGCCTATGTCTCTTCCTCGGCCTCACCTTCGTGGTTTCTCCTCCTCCGGAATAGGACAAGAACTGCGATTGATGCGATGGGGATTATCATATCAGTGAACTCGGGAATGGGTTCGAACTTGATTTGCGTCGAGGAGTCGAACTCCCAGGCTATGTCGTTGAGATCGCATGAATAGATGGACGTGAGGTTTCCCTTGACGTCGGAATTCGTCGTTATGCCAGTCATGGCAGTCCAGGACGTTCCACCATCCATCGAATAGTTGCCAGTTATCTGATTGGACGAGTTGATCCACAGTGCATAGAGGTAGGATGAGCTGTTGTCGAGAGTGATCGTCGGTGATCTTCCCGAGTCCGTCGAATCGAGGGTCGTCGTTGACCAGCTTTCTGTGTAGTTCGCGTATTTCACATATCCGGAACTATCGATGTAGACCATGTGAATCTCCGACAACTCGACGACGGCCGAGGGGCCCTTGACTGAGGACGCGCCACTTGAGGTGTCTATACTGTCCACTCCTTGCCAGCCGCTGGAATCATGTTTTCTCCCCTCCAAGTAGCCATCGGCATACCAGAGCACGTACATGTCCGTGCTGGTCAGCGGAAGGACAATCGGATAGACGAATCCGTTTGACACATCAGAAGAACGCATGATTTGTGGGGTGCTCCAGCTGCTGATGTCTTCAGGGCTGTCTGAGTACGTAACGTTGACATTGAACCCGCTCGACGAGTTGTTAGTTGTCGCAGCAATCCAGACATGTCCCGACGAGTTGACCGCTATATATGCGGCCTTGAATTCCCTATCCAGTCCTGAGACCTCCACTGTCACCGGCGAATCCCATGATATTGTCGTTCCGGACAAGGTCCCTTTTGCCACAGAGACATATTTCGATGGCGTTTCGTTGTCAGCAACTACGTAGACTGTCGAGTCGCTGGAGTTGAACCATACCGATGCGTACTGCACGTCCACTATTGGGAAGTCGTCAGGTGGAACCCACGTCAATCCGTCCGCGCTGTACTCGTAGGAGATGTTGCCCAGTGTAGCGTTGTAATAGAAACTCCAATAGTATGACCCATCATAGAACAGCTTTCTCTGGCTCGAGAAGGCCGTGTTCGAAAGTGAATCCGATGTCTCTTCCACGAGGATTATGCTCCTCGTTCCACTCCTCGTGGACCAGTCCGTTGGCTCCCCTATCGAGTCCCTCTCCCCGCTCCAGTCCGTAGTGACGAAGAGAATGTTCGAATCGTTGAGCGGAACCAGGCTTGCCAGAGGCGCTGAGCACTCCAGTTGATGAGTGTTCTTCCTCACCAGAATCGTGGACCGATCGATGAACTTCTCACCGTCCCATTTACTTAGGAGACTCAGCTGCGGATTGACCTTGCCGTACTTCCCTCTGATCTCGATCAGGTAATCGTAACGCACCCCACCGGAGTAGTAACCGAACCAGTCGGACGAGTTGCTGTCTATGTAGATTCTGGTGACGTCCTGTCCTGTCGCTTCGCGGGGCACGAATACGACCCCGCTCGGTGGACCTTCCCCGCCCTCTGCTCTAGACTTGGTCTGGGGTGCCGCCGATCCTCCGAGAATGGTCCCCTGGGTCTTCAGATAGAAATACGCGAAGGCATCGTCCTTGTCCGCAGAGTATTCCGTGATGTCCACGTTCTTGTTCACCAAATCGTCATCGATTCCATCGAAGTTCCTGACAGTCCAGTCACCGAATAGCCCGTCTATCCTCTTCCCTGCCGGTTTGCTGCCGATGTAGGCTCTCGCTGGCTGCCCCTTGATTGTCACCGGGACCCTCTCACCGTCCATATCGTGAGCGTTCGCTTCTGTGAGCTCGAGTTCCCCGAGGTCCTCCAGTGTCGCCGCTGACGTGTCCACGTGAATGTATTCGGTGTAGGTTCTCCCGGCTTCCATCACGAGCGGGAGGAAGCTGAAGGGCTGGATTGAGATGTTCCCGGTCGCTGTGATACTCAACCCTTCGACGATGACGTCCCTGCCGAGGGCAAAGAAGTCCAGCCTGAGGAAAGCTTCGGTCCCGATTCCAAGCAACTCCCCGTCGCTGGACTGTGTGATGACCAGGGACGTGAGCCTGGGCCCGAACTTGACAGAAGTGAAGCACTCGCTTCCGTCGAAGTCAGTCGCGTAAATCAGAGCATCGAAGTCCTCGCCGATATCCATCGAAAAGATGCCGACCTCCATCTTGGACTCGCTGAGCCCGACAGAGGCGCTACCGGCGACCTCCCACGCCGACCAGTTGTATTCCGTCCCTCTGAAGACGGAGAACCGGGACTCGAAGACCTCCCTATCGCCTCCGAACACCTCGATCATGAAATCCGCCCCAATGTCACGCACCCGGTACCCGCTCGAGGCGCTCCTGTCCTCGTCTATGAACACGTAGAACCCATCGATGCCGTCAGGATCGTCAAGGATTTTAGCGGCGACTTCGACGTAGAAGTAGACATGGTTGCTATCAAAGACCGTGGAGTACTTCCATATGTTCACATTGTCGTTGTACACGATCTGCGCGTCGCCGAATCTCGGGACCTTGTCCCAGTCCTCGAACCTTGAGTCGATCTTGATCGGTGGAACGTACTCCTCCGTTTCCAGAATCATCACAGCTGCGGGGAATATGAGAAGAAAGAACACGACCAGGCTAAGGCCGATCTTGAGATCCCTCTGGAATATCACGCCGAACCGATTCCTCTTCAGGGGGAGCTTCATGTGACCGTTGGTGTAGCCCACTCCGTTAACCAAACCCTTCCCGTTGACCCTGCCCTTGGTGGCCGTGAGCGTGCCACCGTTCACAAGACCGTTCCCATCTACAAGGCCGTTCATTCCAGGCCTTGAAGAACCACCGTTCACGAAGCCCTTCCTGCCGTCCACACCCGACGATGCGTTCTCCTTCCTCGAAGAGGGGTGGGAGAGATAGGCCTTCTTGTTCATGGGAGGTCCTCCGGGCTTCGGTAGCCAGCGATAAGTCCCCCGCGCAGAGAGATGACGACGAGAGCAGTGCCGATGACAAGGACCGCGATGCCTGCCATCATGAACAGCGCGTTCAACCAGCCAAATGCACCATAGGCTTCACCGATGATGGGGATATTGTACCTGTCGTGAGCAATGGAACCGAGAGAGAGGACTGGTCCCCCTACTACGATAAGCACAGCGCCGAGATAGAATAGGGCCCTGTCCCTAGCGAGCCGGGATCGGGAGATTTCCGAGACCTCGCTTGGTGTCATGGTGATGCATCCGTCCAATCATGGCTGGCGATAAATAGGTAACGCCTCAATTATCAGATTACCCTGGGTCCGCGTGTCCCAATTCCCCCTTCTTACCCTCATTGGCTCCCACAGGGCTCGTGTCCAGCTTCATCGCGCGCTCCATACACACATCGGCGTCCTTCTTTCGTCCGAGGGCGTCCAGAGCTTCTCCCTTACGAAGCCAGGCCTCGGCATAATCCTCATTGATCGCGAGGGCGGAATCGAAGTACTCGAGGGCCTTCCCATTATGACCCAACTTCGCCAGAAGCTCCCCTTTCTCGGTCCAGTAGACTTCGGAATCTCCGTTCAACCCTAAGGCTATGTCCAACGCCCGCACGGCCCCCTTGAAATCTCCGGTCACGCTGAGAAGGGAGGCCTTTCGATGCCACAATAGATCGTTCTTCGCTTCGATGCGGAGGGCCCTGTCGAGGGCCTCAAGCGCGCCTGCCAGATCATCTTTCTTCTCAAGCACATAGGACTTGACCGAGATGTGCTTCGGGTCGAGGTTGATTGCATCGTTCGCAGCTCCAATCGCTTCATCGAAACGTCCCAGGTCGGCGAGGAGCCTGGCTTTCAGCAGCAGCATATCCTCAGAAGTCTCTTCCTCTACCAGGCGCCCGCACACGTCAAGGGCCTCCTCCTTCCGGCCAAGCACGTCGAGCGCCGTCGCCAGTGCACGGAGTATGTCCGAGGACTCGATGTCGTTGTCGATTGCTCTCTCACAGGTGGAGACGACGTCGTTGAGATCTCCCAAATCGGTGAGAGCCTTCGCCTTCCACTCGTAAGCTTCCCTGTCCTCTCTTATTTCCAGGAGTGCGTCGAAGCACATGATCGCCTCCTCATAAACTCCAAGTCTATGAAGCAGCTTCCCCTTCTCCAGGAGCGCATGGCGCGTATGCTGTTCCGCTCCAATCGCGAGATCCAAGCAGCGAAGGGCTTCGGAGAAGCAGAAATCCGCCTCATCGTAGTTGCCCATCTTGGCCATTACCCCTCCCCTGAGGGCCCATGCCTCATCGAAGGCTGGATTGAGGATGAGCGAGTTGTTGAGCGCGTCCCTTGCCTCCTCCAGGCGGTTCATGTCGAGTAGGACCTCCGCCTTTGCGAGCCACGCGTGGTCGTAGTTCGGGTTCAGCTCCAGGGACTGGTCGATCAGCTCGAGGCCTTCCTCCAGCTTGCCCATCTTGGCCATAGAGTACCCCTTCGCATAGAGCGCATAGTCGAAATCCGGCTTTATCTTGAGCGACTTGTCGTGGTACTCCATGCTCTCGCCAAACCTCTTCATCTTGTTCAGCGCGTTCCCGATGTTGTTCCATGCGATCTCATAGTCCGAGTTGACCCGAATCGCTTCGAAGAAGTAAGGAATGGACTCCTCATACTTGCCCAGATTGTAGTAGGCGTTCCCGATGTTGTTCCAGAGAACCTCATCGTCCTTGTCCATCTCGAGGGCCCTCTCGTAGCATTCGATGGCCTTCTCCAGTTCGTCCATCCCGTGATAGGTGTAGCCCTTGTTGTACCAGGCGTGTTTGTAACCCGGTCTAATCTCAAGCGCCTCGTCATAGCATTTCAGCGCCTCGTCGAAGATCCCCAGCATGAAGAACGTGAACCCCTTGTTGTTCCAGGCCTCGGCGTTCGCGGGGTCCAACTCCAGCGCCTTGTCATAGCAGTCTATCGCCTCTTCGAACCTTTCGAGAGCGTAAAGGACGTTGCCCATCCCGTTCCAGGCATCGGCGAAGTCGGGGTCGATCTCGACCGTAATCTCGTAGGCCTCCTTGGCCTTCTCGAACCGCCCGACGTCCTCGAGGAGCGAGGCCTTGCGGAACCAAGCCGCCTTGTCACTAGGATCCTCCTTCACCATCTGGTTGTAGACGTCCACGGCCCGTCTGACCTTTCCTGCCTGGGCGAGGGCCAACGCCTTGTCATATCTTGCCAGCTTGTAGTTGGGGTCGATGCTGATGGCCTTGTCGTAGCACTTGACCGCCTCGTCATAGGCACTCAGATACGAGTGCGCATTGCCCATGTTATACCATGCAATCTCGTACTCCGGGCTGAGGGCCACCGCCCGCTCGTAGCACTCAAGCGCCGCCCTGTGCTCACCCAAAGAATCCAGTGCCACGCCTTTGTTGTTAAAGACGACTTCGTCATCAAAACCGAGCTCGACCGCCTTGTCATAGCGGGACACCGCATCTCGGTAGTTCCTCTCATCACACAGGATGTTGCCCCGAAGAAACTCCTCCTCCGCTCTGCGCCTGTCTGTGGCCTTCTTCCCTGTGACGACCAGAAGGTTGAACGCCGAAGCCGTGGGCAGCCGCATCACTAGAGTCAAGAGAGAGTCCATCTTTTAAATGTTGTCTCGAGATTCTGGAGCGGGATACTGGAAATCGGGCGCCAATCGAGAGCGGTTGACTGCGATCATGGACCTTTCGGCCTTTGCGCCCAACAAGCGCTCCCTTTGCATATCTGGCTACCCGAAGTCAAGTTGGTCATTATTAAATACTCGGAGAATCATCTGCACATTCCCAGAGCCTCCAAGGAGAGAACCACTTGTCGGCGCATCACACGAACAACGTAGAGGATTTCACGAAATCCAAGGCCATGGAGTTGCCCAGGAAGGTTGTCATCGGACACAGTGCAATCCTCGAGGTTGGGAGCGTGTCCGCTGAGTTGAACATAGGAAGCAAAGCCTTGATTGTCTGCGACCCAACCACCAAGGGGATCGCCGGAGACGAAGTCGCTGAGATACTCCGTGGAGAGAATTTCTCTGCTGAGCACTACGTCATCGAGGATGCCTCCATGGAAATCGTCGACTCGGCGGCGGACCGCTTGACCGACGGTGGCTTCGACTTCGTGCTCGGTGTAGGCGGGGGCAGGCCCATCGATGTAGCGAAGTGCTCCTCGAACAAGGTCGACTTGCCCTTCCTGAGCGTTCCCACCGCAGCCTCCCACGACGGCATCGTTTCATCAAGAGGATCGATCAATAGTGATGGCGGGAAGAGATCTGTAGCGGCCCGCACGCCCCTGGCGGTGATAATGGACACTGCGATTTTGGCAGAGTCCCCCTACAAGCTCCTGGCGGCCGGCTGCGGGGACATCATATCTAACTCCACGGCGGTGAAGGACTGGATACTGGCAAGGAAGCTCAAGAATGAGTACTTCAGCAGTTACGCGGCCTCCCTGTCCAGGATGACCGCCAGTCTG
>JAJISE010000020.1 GCA_022848865.1 Candidatus Thermoplasmatota archaeon
ATGGGCGCGTTCTACCTCTTCGCCTCGTAGCGGACGCGCTCATCGAGGCTAGGAATCCAGTTGGGGCGCTCCTCCTATTGAGGACTTGGCAAGAGATACGCACAGCCTCGTGAATCTTGCGTCAGAAGTCCTTTCCCGAGATGTACTGACAGAAGCCGTAGCCGATGGGGCCTTCCTTGGTCGTCTCGCACGGGAACTCGGGGCACTCGAAGCAGAGGTCGATTCCCTTGTTGTGTGCGCAAGTGCTGATCTTGCAGAAGGGATTCTCCTTTGGCACGCAGCCGTCCTCCCCGTTCGGACACTTCCCGCTCACCCTCCTCGGGCACTTCTCGCACGCGACCCCGCAGATGCCTATCTTCACGCTAGCCACCTTGCACCTTGAAGACAGGGCGACTACAAGAAATCATCCTCCCTCTCGTCCTGCTGGTTCCTTGCAGCTCCTCCGCAGGTTTCTTGCGACATCCTAGGGACTTACCAGGGACATACTTGCTACATCCTTGCTCCTCCCTTGCTTGATCCTTGCAGGTTTCTTGCTTGATCCTTGCTCCTTCCTTGCAGGATCCTTGCTGAAACCTTGCTCCTCCCTTGCTCCTCGCTGCTCCTCCCTGCTCCTCGAAGCGGATCCTCCGTGGAAAGCTCAGATAGGGCATGAACGCACTGCGGCCCGCCAAAATGCCTGGAGGACTCCACTATCTTGATGGGAAATCGTAATGTGCGGGCAGGACTATCCCTTTCCCGCGGAGAACGGATATGGTAGGGAACGAAGGCGAGGCCGCAACCGAACCTGCAAGACAGCCCGTGCAAGTGCTTGTGCATCCCCTGAGGCTTGTCGGCTGGGACTGGGAGTTCCTGTTGCTCAGGCGCCTGCCCAGCCGAGGCGGCTTCTGGCAGGGAGTCACCGGAGGAGTGGAGGGACAGGAGAGTCTCGCGGATGCCGCACGGCGCGAGCTGATCGAGGAGACCCGTCTCCAACCCATCGTGCTCCAGAGCATCGACCACTCCTGTTCGTACCCCATGGACGAAGGGCTGCGGCAGTCGCATCCCGAGGTCAATGAAATCGAGGAGCATGTCTTCTTCGCACAGGTGGATGGCGGGTCTGATCCGCTCATCGATCCCGAGGAGCATGACAGATTCATCTGGTGCCGCTTGGAGGAGGCAATCGAGCTGCTCCACTGGCCAGAGAACAAGGACGCGCTCACTCGTGTGGAAGAGCATTTGAGGCGACACAGAGCGCGGCATGAGAGGTGACGTTCATGGAGATCGTTGACCTGGACAAGGAACTGGAAGCGAGGTTCCTGGAGCACGTGCGGGGCAACCCGCTCGAATACTACTTCTACATACTCGATTGGCAGTTCAACCGCGAGGACTCGAAGTTCCTGATCGCACGGGAGGGCGAGGACATCCGCGGGATCATGCTCACCTATAAGACCTTCGTCGCCCAGTTCAGGGGCAGCCGTGAGGCAGTGGAGGCTCTCTTCCCGCATCTCGAGCTCCGCAAGACGGACATCATCGTCCCGCTCGGCATGGAGGACATCCCGCTAAGGACATACGAGCCGACCGAGCAGCACGAGCTTGTCCTGATGCACCTCGGTAAGGGGAACGAGAAGCTGGTGAGGACCCGCGAGACGGTCCAGCCTTCCGCTGATGACGCAGAGGCCATCGCAAGACTGATGAGAGACACCCTACCCGAGTTCTGGGGAGAGGAGACCGGAGAGAAGATCAGGGAATCCATGGAGAAGGCCTTCTGGCTCGTCGCCAAGGATGGTGACAAGATCGTCTCAGTGGGCAACACCTTCTTCGCCGACTTCGGCAGCAACATCGGAGTCGTCACCACGCACGAGGCCTACAGGAACAAGGGCTACGCGACTTCCATCGTCTCTTCATTGGCCGAGGAGATATTCCAGCGAAATGACAAGGCACTCATTCACGTCTTCGCGGACAACCATTCAGCGATGCATACGTACCGAAAGGTCGGGTTCAGGCCCTTCAACTCGTACGTGCTCATCAAGGGCCAGAGGAGGTAGCCCGGCGGTCGCGCTAGATGTCCCTTTTCCTGAAGGAGAAGTACGCCAGGATCACGGCTAGCTCGATCCACAGAATCTGCACCATGACCGCGAACGTCGTGGTCATGAAGAACGGGATGTCGAAGCTGAAGCCGAAGACCTGCTCAATCCCGAAAGCCGACATGACGGCGAGCTGGTACAGATCGGTGGGGCTGATGACGATAGATGCGTATAGCCAATCCGGAAATGGTACCGCGCCCGTCATCAAGCCCTGAATGTCCCCGCCGGTGGCCATGTAGACGCCGAAGATGATCATCCCGTATATCATCGACCAGAAGACCAGGACCACGCCCATGCCAAGGGCTCTGGCGCGGCTTTTCGCGATCGTCGAGAAGAGCACGGCCATGCTCAGATAGAGAAAGCCGGACAGCATGGTAAGCCCGATGAAGCTCAGGTAGGCGACTCCCGACTCCGCTCCGACCGTAGCAGCGATCAGAATGCCGGCGGCGCCGAAACCGACCACTGTTGAGACGATGATCACGGACCCGAGGCCGATCAGTTTGCCGACCAGGACTTCTCCCCTTCTGATCGGGTAGGAGAGCAATACGCCCATCGAGCCATTCTCGCATTCGCCAGCGATGGACGCGTAGCCCAACATCACTGCTATCAGAGGAATGAAGATGGCGGCAATGCTCAGGAGACTCATGACGGTCTCCTCCATTCCCCCGAGGACGGACCCGCCACCGGTCTGCGCTCCCGCCACATATGAAGCCAGAAGCGTCAATATCGCGAAGATGACAGTGAGAGCGACTATCCATCTGTTCCTGACGTTGTCCGCGAACTCCTTCTTCGCGACCGAGTATATGGCCTTCAGACTGATGCCCGTCATTTCAGTCACCTCCGCCCGAGATCATCTTCACGAAGGCATCCTCGAGCGCTGGCTCTATCGTCCTGAAATCGCGTATCTCGACTCCCGCCTCCTTGAGCGCGATTATCACGTCCATGCGGGCATCGGTGTCGCACGTGACCAGGAGCTTGTCTCCCTCGGCGTCAGCGGTCTCCACGCCCGGTACGTTGAACACGGCTTCCGGGATCCTCCCGCCCAAGCCGGGAACCGTGATTTCTAGCTGAGGCATGATATGGAGGCGCTTGCTCAGATTCGGGACCGTGTCCACGGCTAGGAGCTTGCCCTCGTCTATTATCGCGACCCTGTTGCAGAGGGCCTGGACCTCGCTCAGTATGTGCGAGGAGAACAACACCGTCGCGCCCTGCTTGTTCAGGTTCCTGATCTTCTCCCTCGTGACCTTCACCCATCGTGCGTCCAACCCCCCCATGGGCTCGTCGAAGATGTAGACGGAAGGGTTCCCTATCATCGCCTGAGCTATTCCCAGCAGCTGGATCATGCCCTTGGAGTAGGTCCCCACCTTCCTGTGAATCGCATCAGTGAGCCCGACCTCCTCGATGAGGGGCACGACGATGGACTTGTCCACGTCCTTCAGTTCGCAGAAGAAGTTGAGCGTCTGCACGGGCGTCAGGTTGCGGTAGAAGGCGACCTGCTCGGGCAGGTAACCCGTCTTCCTTCTGTGCTCGACATTGAATCCGTCATCGATCCTGGTACCGTTGAGAAAGATGTTCCCCCGAGTGGGTCTGACGAGTCCCATGATCATCTTGATCGTCGTCGTCTTCCCTGCCCCGTTCGGACCCAGGAAGCCATAGATCTCTCCCCTCTTCACGCTCATGTAGAGGCTGTCAACTGCCTGGACGTCCTTGAAGCTCTTCGAGAGGTTCCGCGTCTCGATGGCGATCTCAGAATCGTAGTAGTCGCTCGTGGGTATCACCGTATGTGCCAGGTATTATGGTGCTACCCGATATGGAAACGAGTATTTCATTTGTCCCATGCTCGGGCGAGGACTTATATCGCTCCGAGACATTCTGAGGTCCGAGGATACGGTTACTTGGAGGGTACCAGATGAGTTCTGGAACGGAACCAGGAGTTCCCCCTGAGGAGACTTCTGTCGGGGAGGATGCGGAGGGCGAGGGAGCGGAGACGCAGCGTAACGGTCCAGAAGCCATCCCAAGGATTCTAATCATCACAGGACTGATCATCATAATGGGCAGCTACATTGGTTTGAATCACTTGGTGGTGAACTTGTGGGATGCGGAACCCCTGCAGATGGAGATCGCGATCGACGTTCTGCTGATTGGGGCCCTCCTCGTCGCCGTCGGGTTCGTGATAGGCGCTATGGATGTCAGAATCAACCGACTTGTGCGAGTGGGAATGGTCATAGGCATCGCGGTCTTGGTCTCTCTTCTCGTATACGAAGCCCTGGTGCTCTTCGGCTCCTCTCAGATTCCGTAGGGCTGACACTAAGGACTCTCGCAAGTGAAGGAAACGCTTGCCATCTCTTGGTCATGGAAGAAAACCTCAAACGAATAGTCCCCTTCGTCCTCGACTTCCACATAGACCTTGTCACCAGTACTAAGGTACCCGTCTCTATCCATGTCCCAGAATTCCATGAGTATTGTGGTCTTTCCATGCTCGGGTGGCATCATCCAATCCCAACCGAAGCCGTATTTCCTGAGAACGAACTCGTAGTGCATCAGTTTGCAGTTGTTGTCGCAACCGGAGACAACAATGCCCCACTTCTTTGGTGAGACCTGGGTTATGTTCAGTTCCACCTGCGGCTCCATGACCGGTGCATCTTCCTCAGCAGGCGTCCACTCAACGGAGGCCCAAGAGATTCCACCCATACTGGATTCGCGAATCTCACCTCTCAGCGTGATCCAATCCCCCAAACCGTAAGAGCACAAGCTAGCGTTGACCAGGTTCACCGTTATTTGACCATGGTAGGAGTCCCTCCACTTCTTGCCGTGGTAGGAGAACGTCAGATGCCACCATTCAAATGTATAGCTCTCGTTCACAACGAATGAGCCGAAGCTTGCCCCAACGATTATGTCTCTAACGATCACGGTGTCCCCATCTGCGTAGGGGAAGTAGTCGTCAGGAAGGCCGTCACCGTTCGTGTCCTTCGCCTTCTCGACAAATTCGGTCATGGTCAAGTGCGATTCTTCGAGAGGATAGAAGAAGACGAAGTAGAAGAGCGTGGACAGAACCAAGATCACGACGACCGTCATAGAGGCAGCCACTCTCCTCATATCCGTTGCCGACACGTCGGTTTGTTCCTTGTCCGAACCTTGGTCGATGCTATCTGACCGAATTCCCAGATGACCCACTCCACACTGTATGTTCTTCTGATAGTCCCCAGCAGACATAAGTGTTTTGCCGATGCCGCACTGATTATCGGCAGTGACCGGAGACTCGTGGTTCGTGAACTCTCTGCGGTCAGAAGAGCCGCTGACAACGCAGTACCCGACCGATTCCCTTCGTCCCGAGGACCCGCATCGCCATGGCCGTCAGCGAGTCGCTCCAGAAGACCTTGTCCGCGAGGCCCTTGATTCCCACACCGGTTCTCAGGCGTTCCCAGACGATTCTCCTGCTTGCGGCTTCGTACTCCGCCAGCGGGGCGCTGGTGGAAAGATGAGCGCTAATCGCCTTCGCCGCTTCGCGGGCACATATCATGGCCGTCTGCATCCCGCCCCCCGTCGTGGGGATGACGTGGCCCGCCGCGTCGCCGACTATGAGAACGTTCCCTCTCTGCGTCGGGGAGACGGGCCCTGTGGCGGGAACGAGCTTCCCGCGGATCGTCTGCCACGTCAGTCCCATTCCTCGCAACCAGGACTTCAGAAGACCGGACAGGCTTCCATCGAACCTCTCCCAGACACCGAGACCAGCGTTTGCGGTGCCGTTCTTCGGAAATATCCACGCGTACGCGCCAGGGCTGAGACGTCCGAAGTAGAGAGCAGCATCATCGGGGATGCGACCCTCCACGAACGTCGTGACCGCCCGGTACAGTTGCGCGGGACGGGGGAGGCCGACCCCTCGGGCGATGCGCGATGACGGACCGTCCGCGCCCACGACGATCCTCCCGCGAACGGTGCCCTTCGATGTGACGACCTCCTCTCCGCTCGCCGACCTTGCGTGGGTGTCCAGAAGGATCTCTGCGCCCTTCCTCTCTGCAGCGGCCGCCAGATTCCTCTCGAACTGGGTTCTGTCAATAGTCATCCCCTTGAAAGGAACGATGTACGTCCTCCCCTTCGGACTGTGGACCGAGAAGGTGTCGAACTTCCGCCTCACACAGCCCTCCACGCTTCCATGGAGCTCTTCGAGTCCATAGGCTCGCGGGAACATCTCCAGTACCTCCTCGTTGGAGGCGAGATACTCCCCGCATCTGACCACAGAGCCTACGGATTTCTTCTTCTCGAGCACCACGACATCCAGACCATAGGCCGCGCAATACCTCGCCACGGTCAAACCGGCCGGACCGGCCCCGACAATGATGACATCGCGCTTGGGCACGCTCACCGAATCACCGTGCCGAACAAAAACCTTCCCGCCTAGTAGCTGCGCTCAAGAACGAAATCTGCGAGCTTGACGAGCTCTTCCTTGAACTCCTCGATGAGCGGAACGGACAGATGCTTCTTCGCGGTCCTGGAATACTCGCCCGCCGCTTCCCTGGCCTGCTCAACGGCTCCCGATTCCTTGAGCAGCCGCAGAGCCTCCGCGACATCCGACTCGGTCTTCTCCTCCTTGCGCAGGATGGCTCTCAGCGCATCCGCCTCTTCTGAGCCATTTCTCAGCGCGAAGATCGGGATCAGCGTCAGGTTTCCCTCTCGGATGTCCGTTCCCACCGGCTTGCCCAGGACGGCCTCCGTCCCGATCACGTCGAGTATGTCGTCGACGATCTGGAAACATATCCCGAGGTTGAGCCCGTAGTCTGCGAGGGCCTCCACCTGCGCGTCGGTGCCCCTGCCTAGGATGGCGCCTACCTTGGCACCGCTGCTCATGGGCATCGCCGTCTTCATAGTCACTGTGTCGATGTACTCCTCTGCACGCAGGTCGACGTTCCGCAGGTTCCTCATCTGCCTTATCTCGCCCTCCGCCAGGTTCACGCACGCCCGCGCGGTCACTCCGACGACCTTATCAGAGAACCTCCCGCCGATCTCGAACCCCCGCGCGAAAAGGTAGTCTCCTGCGACCAAGGACGTGCCCACGCCGAACTTCTCGTATGCCGATTCCATCCCCCGCCTGAGGGTACCTCCGTCGTTGATGTCATCGTGGACGAGAGTTGCGTTGTGGATGAGCTCGATCGCGGACGCCATCTCTATCGCTTCTGACGGCTCCTCGCCGCCTGCGGCATAGAATGCGATGAGGGTGATAATAGGCCGAATCCTCTTCCCGCCGGAGCGGACGACGTAGGAGGCGATTTCCGTGAGAAGGTCCTCATTCGATTTCAGGCATTCAGCAATCCTTTGCTCAACCCGCTCAAGCTCTTTTGATATTCCGAAGTCCAGAGCCAAGGGCATACGTCTGTAGGATGACCTCTTGATATATAACGCTTCGTTCCTGGGGGTCTTGGCTGGGTGCCCCCGTTAGCCTTAAATCCTGCCCCAGTCTACCGAGTCAGTGAGTGCATGTCCAAGATTAAGTTCTGGCTTGAGGAGCTGAGGCTGCCGTTCTTTACGGCCACCATCCCGCCCGCGATCCTCGGCAGTTTCGTGGCGTGGAAGATGACGGGCGAGATAGACCTCTTTCTCCTCGCATTGACGGCACTAGCGCTCTTTCTCGTGCACGCTGGGACGAACGTCGTGAACGACTACTTCGACCACGTCAGCGGATGCGATGCGATGAACGTGAGGTTCGTGAGGCCCTTCGGCGGTGGAAGCAGGCTCATCCAGAAGGGTCTTCTCTCTCCCAAGGAGGTCTACTTCGGCGCTCTGTTCTTCTTCGTGTGTGCGACCGCGGTCGGCGTGTATCTGGCCTACGTGAGTGGGTGGGGGCTTCTCCTTATCGGCGCCATCGGCGCCATTTCCGGATACTTCTATGTGGAGCCCCACCTGAACCTGGCGTCGAGAGGCATAGGCGAGTTCCTGGTGGGTCTGAACTGCGGTGTGCTGATCGTTCTCGGAGGCTTCTTCGTTCAAACGGGTTCGATCGCCCTCGAGCCCATCGTTGTGGGGCTTCCGCTGGCGATACTGATAGCCGCGGTCCTCTGGATTAATGAGTTCCAGGACATGGAGGCGGACGCGGCGGTGGGGAAGAGACACCTCGTTTCCAGGCTCGGGCGCAGGCGGGCGGTGGTGTTCTATCCCTATCTTCTCGCATTCGCCTATGCTTCCGTCCTTGGCGGGATCGCGTTCGGTCTGTTGCCCATCGAGTCCTTGGTGGTTTTCGTCACCATCCCGATCGCCGTCAGGGCCGGCACGGTCGCAATGAGGCATTACGACGACACGCTGCCGCTCGCCCCGGCGAACGCCGGTACGATAATGATCCACCTCGTCTTCGTCATCGTCTTCATCTTCGCGTACGCGGTGGAAGTCTCCGACGTCTTCCTTCTCACGGTCGTCTCTATGATCCTTGCGCTTCTCTTAACGGTGAAGTTCATGTCCACGAGGCCGGAGCCGCCCGTGGCTCAACCGACCTGACCGTTCAGCCATCGGCAAAAAGATAATTAGTATGACCTGTCTATCACCCCCCAAGTCTTTGGTGAATGGATGGTCACAGAAGAAGAGGTCCTGAAGGCCCTTGAAGAGTGCTATGACCCGGAGATCCCTGTGAACATAGTGGATCTGGGACTTGTGTACGGCGTTGAGGTAAGCGGCAGCAAGGTGCTCGTGAAGATGACGCTGACCGATCCCGGCTGCCCCATGCACAGCATGATCTCAGATGACGCGAAGAACGCGGTCGAGCGGATCGAGGGCGTCGAGATGGCTGAAGTCGAGATTGTCTGGGAGCCTCTGTGGACCCCAGAAAGGATGTCACCAGAGGCAAAGAAAAAGCTCGGGATGTCATAGCTTCTGAATCGCTTGAGAACGAGATGGTGATTCATTGTTTAAGGAACTAGCGAACTTCGTGGTGAAGCGCCACAAGGTAATCATCATCTTCTGGCTGATTCTGCTGGTCATCTCTCTTCCGGCCACGCAACTCGTCTCCGACGTCGTTGTCTATGAGGAGACAAGTATGGCACCGGAGGATATCGAATCTGCCAGGGCGGCCGAGCTCATCTCCGATCAGTTTCCCACGGGCATCGCAAACAGCACCGCCTTGATCGTCGTGCAATCGGTTGATGTGTTCTCCTCGCGAATCAGGGACTTCAACCTCCAACTCGAAGACAAGGTTCGAAACGGCGACATTGACTATCTTGACAACTTCACATCGATCTACTCGATATCAAGGGACTATCTTCTTGGAACGGTCCCATTGATCTACCCGCTCGTAAGCGAGACGGAGGGCCAGGTGAACCTGACTGCCTCCTTGATCTTCGGAGGTCCCGTCTTCTATGCGTCCTCTTGGGGGAACAATCCTGTGAACGACTCGGTCTTCGCAATGAGTTGGGACGGATACTCGATGTTTGTGCCAAACTCATCATTCCTTCCCCTCCTCTACAACTACTCCTACGCCTTCTGGCAGACATGGAATGAGACTTTCGATCCTGGCAATGTGTCGGCCTACCTCGACCCCCTTCTCTACGACGAGTTTCAAAGGGCAGATGAAGTGATCAACCTCGTCGCCCTCCCATCGCTGGGCCTCTTTCCTCCCGAGGATGAGATGGACTTGTTCATGACCGGTGTTTGGGCAAGCTTCGATATTCTCACGTGGAATGATGCGGTGGCGATTCACAACTACTCCGTCGGTCTTGCAGGCTCCTATCTAGGTGTCCAGAACATCACTTTCCTGCGGGAGGTCCTCGACCTTGGGCCATCCCCAGCTGGCCAAACCGTCTACACCTTCGTGCAACAGGTCATCTCCTCAGCGACCCTTGACGCCTATCCCGTTGCGGTTCCAGAGACGGTGAAGTCGAACCTCTTGAATGAGGAAACGGGGATAATGATCATCACCGTAGGGTTCACCAGGGTGTCCAGCTTCAGGGAGTCCGATGGGTCCCAGCCAATCCTGGAGAACGTCAGAACAATAGGGGATTCGATAGACGAACTGAGGGTGTCTCTTTCTCTCGACCAGGAGACGATACTCGTTACAGGCGATTCTGCTCTGGAGGCGAACCTCGAGGAGAAGGCCTGGGAGGATGTCGAGAGAATCGATATCGTCACCATCGCCCTCGTTTTCATTCTCATCGGGATCTTCTTCCTCTCAATCGTCGCTCCCATGGTGCCTGTCGGTGGCATAGGCATCGCGGTGGTCATCAGCCAGGGCATGATCTTTCTGATCGGGAGCTATGTTGGAAACGTCCATTTCAGCGTACTTACGTTGACCCTCACGGCGATGCTTGGTGCAGGAACGGATTATGCGATATTCCTGATGGCAAGATACCGGGAAGAGAGACTGAGGGGTAAATCGAAGGAGGACAGTGTGAGGGAGTCCGTCACGTGGGCGGGGGAGAGCGTCGCGACGAGCGGAGTCGCGGTGATGATAAGCTTCGGGGTTCTTTCTCTCGGGAGCTTCTCTTTCGTCAGGACGATGGGTCTCAGCATAATGATGGGAATCGGACTCGCCCTGATCGTTGCGATCACTTTGATTCCCTCCCTCCTTATGCTTCTGGGAGATAGAGTATTCTGGCCTGCTGGAAAGAAATGGAACAAGAACCCCGGGAAGGAGAAGAAGGGACCTGGGTATTTCAGAAGAGCCTCGTCCTTTTCCGTGAAACACCCAAGGGCGATCGTTCTTGCCGCTCTTCTGGTCTCTGTTCCTGCGGTCTACGGCGTCCTCACCCTGGAAACGAGCTTTGACTTCATCGCGGCCATGCCGGAGACGGAGGCGACGAGGGGATTGGATCTCCTCGGAGAAGGCTTCGGGAAGGGAAAGATTCTTCCGACCTACGTCGTCATCCAGTTCGACTCCCCTTTCTACGATAACGGAACCTTCGACGGTTCGGTTCTCAACAGCCTCGAGAACCTCTCGCAAAGTTTTGAGGGCTTGGACAATACCGTGACTGTGATCGGGCCAACCAGGCCGCAAGGACAGACCGTCGACTACGGCAACCTTAGCCAGATGAGTCCAATGCAGGCCTCGGCCGTGATGGTGATGATGCTCCAAAGCGTCGGAGAAGACAACAGGACCGCACTCCTCACGATAGAACTGGAGGAGGAGCCCTTCTCAAAGACCTCGGTGCAGAGCGTCTCCGAGATCCATGATGCCATTTCGGACTCGAAAAGGAGCGACCCCAACATGGAGGGGGCTGAAACCCTCGTGGGCGGCGCGACGGCGAGCATCCGAGACACGAGCATCATTTTCAATGAAGACTTCCAATTCATGGCCGTTGTCGTAGTGATAGGTATCTTCCTTCTCCTTCTCTTCGTGCTGGGCTCCGTTCTCCTCCCGCTCAGGCTGATACTCACCATATTGCTGAGCATAACATGGACGCTGGCCGTGACCATGGTCCTCTTTCAGGTTCTGATCGGAATCCCGGTCCTCTGGATGATGCCTTTGATTCTCTTCGTCATCGCCATGGGCCTAGGTATGGACTACGACATCTTCCTGACGACGCGTATCCGAGAGGAGGTTGCCAAGGGCAAGACCGACAAAGAAGCGATCGTCGAGGCTGTCGATAAGACGGGAGGCATCATCACTGCGGCGGGCGCCGTCATGGCGGGAGCATTCGGCTCCATGATGCTTTCCAGTCTGGGCATGCTCCAGGAATTCGGTTTCGCACTCTTCTTCGTCATCATAATCGACGCGATGATCGTTCGGATCTACCTCGTCCCCGCCATAATGGTTCTCCTCGAGAAGTGGAACTGGTGGGCCCCCGGGAGAATCCAGAGGGTCAGGCGGGAAGAGAAGATGAAGAGGAAGTCGGAGAAGAAGTAGCGGCTAGACGTCGACGTCAGGGTGCTCTTTCAAGTACTCATCTATGGCGGCGTGCAGGCCGTCCGCCGCCAGGTTGCTGCAGTGCATCTTGATGGGCGGTAGCCCGTCCAGGGCGTCGGCGACGTCCTTGCGGGTGATCTTCAAGGCCTCCTTCAGGGTCCTCCCCTTCGCGAGCTCCGTGATCATGGATGAGGTGGCAATGGCGGCCGCGCAGCCCATGGTCTTCCATCCGATGTCGGTGATGATGCCGTCCTCGACCTTGATGTAGATGTTCATTACGTCCCCGCAGACCGGGTTCCCGACCTCGCCCACCGCGTCAGCGTCCTCCAGCGCCCCCGCGTTCCTGGGGTTCTGGAAGTGGTCAATCACTTTCTTCGAATACATGCTCTGTCCCCCCTCATCCGCATCTGGACATATGAGAGCTGCGTTAGAACCTGACGATCGAGGACACGGGGATGACGGGTATGTGGAACTTGGAGAGCTGCCTCTCCAGACCCGCGATGAACTGCGTTGCCATGACCGTGTTGCCGTGACCCCAGTCCTTCGCCTTCCTCGCCAGGAAGATGATGTCGGGCTCGCAGTCCTCCACGATGTCGATGATGTTCATCGGGGTTATGTGCTCCAGGATGTCCACGCTGTCGATGACTCCCTTTTTGACGGCGGTTGGATTGTCCCGGTAGTCCGCCACAACGAACGAGATCCCAGGGTTCTTGCGCAGCTGCTTTATCACCCTTATGCCGAGGTCTCCAGCTCCCACCACCAGTGCCTTCACAGCTCCACTCTCGCTAATCTCTTCCATATCGTCATATACTATGCCCTACGAGAATATTATCGTTTCTGTCCCGAGTCGAGCTCCCTCTCAGGCGGGCCATCATACTCCACCTCGGAGGGGAGTAGGCTCGTGAGCGGGGGTTCCCTGGTCATCTCCTCATAGACCTGAGCGATGAGTCCCGCGGACCTCCCGAGGAGGAAGAAGCCCTTCCCCAGCCGGTGGTCGAAGTTCATGTCGCACGCTATGGCCGCGATGGCCCCGTCCAGGTTGATGGGCAGCTTCTTGCCCGCCTCCCGGAAGTAGTACTGCAGCGCTCTGATTATGACCGTATGAGTGCCGGAAATCCCTAGCTCTCTGGACAGCTCGAAGAGCCTCGTCACCCGCGGGTCCTCCGTGTGGAGGTAGTGCCCTAGCCCGGGCATCTTCGCTTTTCTGGACATCAGGGTGCGCATATGTTCCTCAGCGACGTCCTTCGGTCCTTTGTCCTGTTCCTTCGCCCGCTTCGATATGGCATACAGGGTCCTCATGCAGGCCTCTATGGCGCCTCCGTGGAAGTCGCCCACGGCCAAGAGCCCGCCCGCGACCGCTGTCGGAAGAGGGACTCCGGCAGATGCTATGGATCGGGCCACCAGACCCGTTGGGATGTTGATCCCGTGATCGATGCAGGAGACGAGTATCGCATCGAGCATCCTTCGCTCGTTCTCGCCAGGAAGCTCCCACTTGAGCAGAAGGAACAGGGCATCCGTGAAGGTCACGTTGCCTATGAGGTCGTCCTGCTTGTAGCCACGCGTTACGATCTTGTTCTTCTCAACTAGACTTATCGACGTCTTTCTCATTGTATCCACTCCTGTTATCAGCGTTCCAAGTCGTGTGTGGCGCTGTCGGTCAAACGAAACCGTAGACCGCCATGAGGAAGCTGAATAGGACCGTAATGACAATGGCGGGGATGGAGATCAGTAGGCCGCTCTTCGCCAGCTCTCTTTTTGACACCATGCCCGTGCCGTACACGAGCGTGGACGAAGTACTCGCGACCGGAGTCGCGAACGAGAGGACCATGGAGAACGCGATTGGAAGGACGAAGACCTTGACGCTGATCCCGGCGAACTCCGGAAGCTTTGCCATGCTTATCATTATCGGGATTAGGATGGCTGCCGTTGCGGTGGCGTTTATGAAATTGCTGAGCGCCACAGCTACGAAGGAGATTACGAGAAGAAGCACCATCAGGTAGAGGGGGTCACCGAGGACTTTCAAGAAGCTTGTCGCAGAAAAGAGGCCGCCCCCTAGCCAGTCCGCGGTCCCGGAGAGTATCATCGCATGACCCAAAGAGAGCCCCGCACCGACGATGAGGAAGAGCCCCCAAGGTATGAGCTTCGCGTCCTCCCAGTCAAGGGCTCTGGTCATGAACAGAAGAACGGCGGCCAACGCCGCAACCACGGCCGGGGCGTTGAAGCCGACCAGGTACGGCAGGGGAATGAGCAGGAACTCGGCCGCGCGTTCCCCGAATATCCAGAAGGCCACCGCTCCCGCGAAGATGATGAGGACCTTCTTCTCATCGTTGGATATTGGACCCAGTTCCTTTCTCTCCTCCTCCACCCAGCTCAGGTCGACGGTGTCCACGCCCACGGGGTAGAACTTCAGGAGAATCGCCCAAGAGACGATCAGAATGAGCATGGAGAGCGGGAACCCGATGATCATCCAATCCACGAAGTCCCAACCGACATTCTCCTTGACGAGGAAACCGGACGCGACGGCGTTCGGGGAGGAGCCTATTATCGTGGCCATCCCGCCGATGATCGTTGAGGCCGCCACGGCGAGCAGGAGGACGACCGCGATTCGATGCTCCTTCTCCTTCTCCTGCGTGACCCTGTGCGCGATTCCGATCGTGACGGGAATCAGAAGAGCCGCCGTCGCCGTGTTGGATATCCACATGGAGAGGAGAGCGGCTCCGAGCATGATCGCGAGAAGAAGCCACTTGAACTCCCCCTTCGACTTGGAGATCAGATAGAGGGTGAGGCGCTTGTCGATCCCGTTCCTCCTGAAAGCCTCCGCGATAATCAGCCCGCCCATGATGACGTAGACAACCGGATCCGAGAACGGGGCGAAGGCCTGTTCTGCGGGGGAGGGGAGATTCTCGCCCGTTGGAAATATGTTATACAGGACCAGAAGAGCGGGTACAAGGAGCGAAGTGATGGGCAGGGGAAGCGACTCGAAAGCCCACATCAGGGCCACGCAGAGGAATATCCCCAGCATATACTGGATGGTCGTGTCGATACCCAGCGGGACGAAGGTGAAGAATAGAAGGACGCTGAAAGGGATGAGGAGCTTGATGGCCTTCCTCGTCCACGCTCCCAGCCTGCCGAAGAACTTGAAGAACGAGGGCTTGAGCCCGACGATGTGCCTTTCCGCCTCGACGAGTGCGTGAACGACCTTCTTCGAGACGCGCTTTGGCTTCTCAGCTTTCTTGTCTTGCCTCTCGTCAGGGGAGCCCTTCATTACGATGCCCAATTGCACCGTTCCTAAAAAACCTATTTCAAGCGGGCGGGCATGTTCTCCGAACCCCTCCGCTTAACCTTATATACGCGGATTTACTGAGACAGATTTGGAGGAGATTGAATTGTCATACAAGAAGATGGCAGACACCATCGTGAACAAGTGCCTGAAAGTGAGCAAGAAAGACGTCGTGATCGTGAGCACCTACCAGCACACACTCGACCTGGCCGAAGAGATAGCCAACACATGCTTTGATCGGAAAGCGGACGTTCTCATGACATTGGACACGGACCGCGTATTCTATCACCACCTGCACGTACTCCCGGAATCCAATCTGAGGGAGACATCGGCTCATTGCATGGGTCTCTCAAGGTACAGCACGGTGAACATATTCATCGGCGGTCCAGAGGACCCCAAGCCCATGAGCAAGGTCCCGCCTGGGAAGTACGCGGCTCTCTTCGAGGGCGAGCAGCCGCATGGTGACTACATGCGCAAGCAGAAGATCAGGACGGGCTACCTCGGCATCGGCGCCGTCACGCCACAGAGAGCCGAAGTGTACGGATTCGACTACGAGAAATGGAAGAGGGTGGTCACCGCAGCCTCTGCAGTCGACCCCGCCGAAATGCAGGAGTTCGGAAACAAACTCAAGAGGATACTGGACAGGGGAAAGCACATGCGTATCACGACGAAGGCAGGCACCGACCTGAGTTGCGACCTCGGCAGTCGGAAGGGCTTCGTCTTCACGCCTACGCTGACAAAGGCCAACATGGAGAAGGGCTTGTTCGGCGTGTCGGTTCCCGCGGGAGATGTCTCCATCGCCCCCATTGAGAAGAGCGTCAAGGGCAAGGCGTTCTTCGATGTGCCGCAGCCCTCGGTCGGGAAGCTCGTTGAAGGGATGAGGTGGACGTTCAAGGACGGACGTGTGAAGTCGTTCACCGCCAAGAAGAACGTGAAGGCGATCAAGGGGATGTGGGACAAGGGTCACGGCGACAAGGACAGGCTGGCATGGGTGTCTTTCGGCATCAACCCGAAGGGAAAGCTCGGGTTCCTGGAGAACTACCTGGCGATGGGCGCAGTCACACTGGGCCTGGGCGGCAACGACGAGCTTGGCGGGAAGAACAAGAGCGACTCTGGCGCCTCGGCTTCTATGTCCCGCGCTACCGTCGAGGTCGACGGCAGGGTGATACTCAAGAACGGCAAGTACACGATCTAGCTGACGTACTTGTCGATGGTCGGCGTGAGCAAGGGAGCGGGCATCGCCCCCTGCAGCTGGTCGACTAGCTTGCCGTTCTGGAACACGAGCAGCGTGGGGATGGCCATGATCCCGTACTTCGTCGGGGTCGCGGGATTCTGGTCCACGTTCATCTTTCCAAAGACGACCTTGCCTTTGTACGTCTGCGCTAGCTCCTTGAGTATGGGCTCCATCATCTTACAGGGACCGCACCAGTCGGCCCAGAAATCCACAACAACGACAGGGTACTTGTTGACCGTGTCATCGAAATCGGCATCTGTCACAACCACCGGCGCTCCGGGCATATCTTGACTCATATCTTTCATCAACTCCTGTAGTTTCTTCTCTCTGATGGCTTCCAGCTCCTCGTCCTCAGTCAAGGGACCCCTCCATCTCCTCCTCGAATCTGCTCAGCGAGTCGAGCAGGGACTCGTGCCAGTCCTCAATGCACCGCGCGAGCTCCCTCTTCACCTGAGCGGGAGGGACCGCCTCGTATGCGTAGTAGTAGCCTCCGTCCTTGATGGTCTCCGTCTGCCTCTTTGTGAGCCCGGCGGACATCAGATTCTTGAGCACCCTCTGGATCGAGGACCTGTCCCTTCCGACCTGCTTTGCCACGTCCGAGACCCTCTGTCCCTCGGAGGACAGGAGCAGACGATAGACTCTCAACTCAGTCTCGCTCAGATTGAGCATGTTCCTGAGCATCTCGGAACAGCTTTCCGGCGGGTCCATTGCGGTGAGGCGCTGCATCCGCCTCTGATAGACAGGACGCATATATAAGGGTGTGTATGAATAATGCACAACCGTTTAGTACGGTGTGAGGAATCGTTATGTTTATCATATTTTCACAGACCAACAAATATTTATGCTTATATTACTTACCGTTCTTTGATGCACGACGTTGAGAAGGCGATTGACACAAGGATCGTTTCCCTGGGACTGGAAGAGCAGAGGGAAGTAGCAAAACGGTACAATGACGAGGCAATAGCTCAGGACAAGAAACCACGAACACGATTAGCGCGCATCTACGCTTTGAAGAAGCTAGCCGTGTTCACCGAGAAGCCCTTCGAGGACGTGTCCAAGGACGACCTCATAGCCTTCTCCAAGCGCCTTAGCGAGAAGTACAGCAAGAACACGAAGTTCACTATCGAGGCGCAGGTGAAACACTTCTACAAGTGGCTGGAGGGCGATGACGAAGAGTATCCGAAGAAGGTTCGGTGGATGAAGGTCAAGAAGGATGGCAATCACCTGACACATGAGGACATATTGACACATCAGGAGATCCGCGATCTAGTGAAGGCTTGTGACCATCTGCGAGACAGGGCTATGCTGATGGTTCTGTGGGAATCGGGAGCGAGGGCAAGTGAACTCCTCCGAATGAAGGTCGGAAGCGTTCACAGGGATAAGTTTGGAACGTTCGTCACGCTGAAGGGCAAGACCGGAATCAGAGAGGTTCGGCTGATCAAGAGCGAACCTTATCTCAAACTGTGGCTAAACCACCATCCTTTTCCTGATGACAAGAACTCTCCGTTGTGGATATGGAGGAAACCACGGCACGACCAATATGAAGGAATCGGAGCAGGCAGGTTGCGGGTGGTCATCTATTCGGCTAGGAAGGGAGCGAAGTTGCAGAAGAAGGTCTGGCCACATCTCTTTAGACATACAAGATTGACAGAGCTAGCGAAGAGGTACACGGAAGCCGAACTCAGGCTTATCGCAGGATGGGAAACGGATTCAAAGATGCCTGGGGTCTATGTCCACTTAAGCGGAAGGGATATCAAGGACCGTATGGCAGTTCGGGAAGGATTGAAGGAAGAAGAGGCGGAGGAGGAAGTGTCACCATTGGAACCGTGGATCTGCACTCTCTGTAATTCCGAGAATCCAGCTACCCACATCATCTGTCGGCATTGTGGTGAGACGCCGGACCAGAGCGATCTACTCATAAGCAGTCTGAAAGAGAAGCTGGACAAAGAAGTTGATGAAAGGACGCTTCAGAATGTGGTCAAGGTCATGGATATGTTGAGGGAGAAGGGGTATCTGGATGGACTGAAAGAGATTGCCAAGGATGAAGGGCATGATAGATAAGAAATCGGAATGGCTACACTCAAAGAAGGGGGCTACCTGGACCGACACCTTCCCCTCCGTTCCCAATAGAGAAGAAGCACATTCTTTGAAAGATTTTGTTTTGTTCAAAGTTGAAAACATCTACCCATTTCTATATTGGCAGGGCAATAATAATATTTCGGAATTGAAAGCACAAACAAATGTATATATACTGGGCAACGCATGACGGTGTTGACCTATTAGGTGAAGGGATGAAAGCACTAAGGAAGATTCCCATTTCCATTGGGTTCGTTCAGATTCCTTTGGAGCTATTCCATGCCAAGACCACGGACAAGCTCGATCTAAAGAGCCTGTGCAGTTGTGGATCGAGACCCAAGATGAGGATCGCCTGCCCCGACTGTCAGGAGGAATACACATCGTGGCAGAAAGTCCCCAATAGAGGCTATCCGATCTCCAAGAGCGAGTTCATCATCTTCTCGCAGGAGGAGTTGGAGAGCGTCCGCAACAACGCTCGGAAGTACGAGGCCAACGCCACGGAGAAGGCAGACGAACACCACGATGTGATCCTGTGGTTCAACTGGTGATGATAGAATGAGGAATCTAGCCTTGGAGAAAACACGATGAGCCGACAACTCCATTCTGAGGATGAACCTACACCCATGCAGAAACAGGGGTGTCATAAAGCCACAAGACGACAACAGCACCAACATCAAGAAGCCACAGGGAGCGGGGGAGAAGGTAAGGGTGAAACTGCTCCCGCAGGAATCGAATCGAGACACCATAGACCTTCTCCCGATACCCTGAGTTCATACTGTCCCAGATGTGGAAGGTCGCCACTCAGGTCGGACAGGTCGAGAAGGGCAGGGTATTGTGGTATGTGCCTTCGAGATGATCCGACACTCCCGAGAAGTGGGTATGTCCCGCCTGAAGTCAGAGTTGAGGGTTATTGGCGGAACTACCTTGCGAGGATAGGTGAGCCTGGATGAGTTTGGACAGCTTTGTTCAGATTCAGAAGAAGCCGAAGCGCGAGCCAGAGCCGAAGCCCAAGAAGAAACCCGAGGCTACCCATGAGATTCGAGCTTGAAGGTCGATTGGAGTGCGTGAGAGAGGAAATCGAGGAGATGGTAAAATGAATGTCTGGATCGTGGTAGAGGTCTATCAGGGCGTGGTCAACGAGGTAAGAGCCTACGAGACCGAAGAGCTTGCGGAAGGTGTGGCAGGAACGTCTTTTGAGGAGCATCTTTCGGGTCATCAAGCCAACGAGAATGACCGTTGGATTCTCCAAGAGGATGATGCGAAAGAACCCTACGGAAGTTGTCCATGCGGGGAGTATGACATTCTCGTTTTCGAGTCGCCCGTTCACGGAAAAGTCGTTAGGTGATAGAAATGGAAATCGTAATGGAAACGAACGTGCTGAAGGAGTTCGTGGGTGTGCTTGGCGTTCTTGTGGATGAGGCCAAGCTGGTATTCGAGAAGGACGGGGTAAAGACCTCATGCGTTGATCCATCCCACGTCGCCATGGTAGAGGCTTCCCTGAACATGGACGCCTTCGACCGCTATTCCGTAGAACCCATCGAGATGGGCGTGGACTTGGGCAAGATTCAGGAGTTTCTCGGAATAGGGAGAACCGACAGGGTGACGATTCGGCATGACGAGAAGAAGAATCGCCTCGTCTTTGAGATGGGATACGTCACTCGCTCCGTGGGGCTTGTGGACGCGGCGGGATTCCCCGACCCCACGATTCCGAATCTGAATCTTCCCAACACCGCGAAGGTCGGGGTCAAGTACCTGCGAGGGGGCGTAAAGGCATCTGGGCAACTGAGCGACCACATCGCTGTCCTGCTGAAACCAGAGGGATTCGAGATGATCGCAGAGGGAGACACGGACGAGTCGGAGATGGTTCTCCCAAAGGATCTCCTCGATGAGATAAACGCCGAGCAGACTGCCAGGAGCTTGTTCCCGCTTGACTATTTCGCCAACATGGTGAAGGCGATCAAGAGCAAGACCGTGGAAATCCTTCTCGGAACCGATTACCCAGTCAAGATGAGATGGGATTTTGAAAGGAAGATTCCTGAATCCAGAGACGGCAAGGAGACGGTCAAGACGGTGATTGTCGGAAGCGGACTGTTCCTTCTCGCACCGAGGATCGAGAGCGAATAGTCCATCCATCCAGAAGGGATTGAAATGGAGCAGACGAAACTGCGGAAGTGGATCGGAAGAGAGGTCATCGAGCAATCCGATGGACTCAGGAGAAGGAAGGGGCTGAGGAATCAGGCATACCTGGACAAGTGGTCGAATGAAGCTGAATCAGACGCTGAGCGAGAAGGTCATAACTAAGTGGGTTCACGGCTTTGCGGAGCAATTCCCAGATACGGATGTAGACCAACTCCTGGGTCAGGTTCTCGATGATTACAGCCACCAGGACTTCGACAGCCCATCGGACTTCATGGAGAACATCGTGAAGGACAGGTTTCCTGACCTCTTCGATTGGTGGTCTCGGAAGGACCAGAAGGACTATCAGCTTAGGGCTGAAGAGGAACACTATGAGGAGATAGAGAGGCAGGAGAGGTCTCACGGATTGAGCAAGCTGATCGATTCAAAGCCAGAGGTCGAAGAGAGCATAGCCGATGGAGTGGTTCGGGTGTGCGAGAAGAACGTCCTCTACTTCGACCTGCTGAGCGAGGTCGCGGATCGCGAGGATGCCGTCCTTGAGAAGTTCGGCGGATTCCACGAAGAGGGCTTTCCCGCAAGACCCTTCGGATGGGAGGTCAAGGACATCGAGGGACTACAGCCCGGTCACGTCTCCTATCTCATTAAGATAGGGATCGTCGCCGACCCAGAGGTAAAGGGATACAAGAGCAACAGGTATCGCCACTATCAGCTTGAGAGCCTGGACGAGACGAGGGAAGGGCTGAAGAGGTTCGCGGAGATTCAGAAGGAAAAGGAAGCTCAGGACAAGCTGTGGAGCAAGGGTGGATTCCTCCAAGGCATCGAGGTAACGGAGGAGGACGTCGAGAGGTTCAAGACGATCCTTCAGGAGAACGACGCCATCGAGTATTGGCATCCGGCCATCGCTCCCAAGATAGTGGGAATGAGGGAGCAGAAGATCGCGATTCTCATATCCTGCGGTTCAACCGAGGACAAGTACGAGAACAAGAACAGGGTTCATACTCTGCTGTACGGCAAGCCCGAGACGGGGAAGAGCAAGGTGGACAACGTCATCGTCAAGCTCGGCGGCGGAAAGGCGTCCCTCAGAAGTTCCCAGGTCGGATTGACTGCCGATTGCTCCGGCTCCGACATGACCCTGGGAACGCTTCCGAGAAATCATAAGGGTGCCTGTTTCATAGACGAGCTTGACAAGTTCTCTGGACAGGATCAATCTGGCTGTCTGGACGCCATGGAGGAGGGAGAGATACCCATCGCCGTTGGGAAGATCCAGACGATCCTTCCAGCACAGACGATAGTGGTGGCAACTGCGAATGATGTAGAGAAGATAAAGCCAGAGCTTCTGAGCAGGTTCGATTTCGTCGTCAAATGCGACCTGCCATCCATGAGAGAGGCTCAGGAGATCAGCGATGACATGTGGGAATACTGGAATCTCCCGAAGGGCGTTGAGACGCTTGAACTGGCTAAGTTCCTCAAGTGGGTAAGGACGAGAGACCCCGAGCTTCCCAACGCTGTCAGGCAGAAGGCGAAGGACATCTCAAGGCAGTACATAATGTATTCGAGGGAGACGAGGCCGAGAAGGCTTGAGAGGATCATAAGGATAGCGTTGGCGATTGCTCGACTTAATTACAGGGATTGCTCGATTCAAGATGTCAATAGGGCTTTGGAGTTCATCAATGAAATCAAGCCGCAGGTATCTGAGACCTGATAGCGTGGGTCTGCTGGGCGAGAGATTCCTTCACGGTCATCCACATTGAAAAAAGGACAATCACAATCGTTCCAAAACCTTGCCCCAAATGCAACCTGATAACAAAGCCACAGGTAGGCTCTCCATTTGTGCAGTCCGATTCTCAACGCTGAGTAGGTCGAGTTCTCACTTATGTTGAATCAGTCTTCAGGCGACAATGGAAGGAGAACATGGGTATTTCAGGTGCTGGCTGCTTGACGGCCTTTCTTCTTCATGTCTTGGACGACATCAGTGATGGTTGCGGCCACTTGGAGGAATAGGCTTTCCGCTTCCCTCTTTGAGAAGATTCTGTCTGGATGCTCGACCATGTTTCTGTTCTCCCGTACGAAGTCCAGGTGCCCCATCAAAGTTCTTTTCACCCTGTACTTCAGCTTTCCTGGTTCTCGCTCAGTCAGGAGCTCGTCGATAATCGACTTCCATCCCTTCCTGGAGGGTTTCTTCCTTGTCTTGCGCTGGTAGTACCCCCTCAAGACTTCCTCCGTAGCCCGAAGCGCGGTCATCGCCGATGCGGTCGGCCTGGTGAACCGGCTGTACGCGCGTGTGCGAAATATGGGGGATGCGACGGCGACTGATGTTCAAGTCCACTTCGAGGTCACGGACCCATTGGGCGTAGGGATTGGGGGTTCCAACGGCTTCGTGCTGCTGGGAAGTACGTCCGTCCCGGTCATCGACGCCGGAGATTATGCGGACGTATACATCGAGTGGACGCCGGACGTGGTTCTGAGCCCGGACCAGATCGAGGAAGGGTTGTTCCAATTCCATTCATGCGTACGGGTGATTCTTGACCCCGTAGTGGGCGAAACCGTGTTCGGGAATCAAGACGGAGTCGAAGAGCAGGAGAACATCGACCTCTTCCAGGCCCCGGAGGCCCCGAGTCCAGGAGAGGCGTTCGATGAGGTGCTCACCCTCCGGAACGACGAAACGAATCGCCCAAAGGACTTCCACCTCACATACGCAGGCGATGTGCCTGCGGGCTGGTCAGTCGACATCAATGGCGGGAACCTCTTGGTCCAACTCGGTCCGGGCGAAGTCCGTGACATCCCGATCCGCATCGAGCCGGTAAGTGGTTCGCCGCTGGGCAGTTCCTTCAAGGTCGAAGTGACGGCCTCCAGCTTCCGCGCCCTCGTCAGCGACCTCAACATCTCGGACGTACACTTCGAGTTCACGCCACTGGGCGGCGTGACCGTAGAGGCCCGCGTAGTACGGAAGCCGATGATCGTGGCGACGGCGGTCCTCACACCGAACGGCATCCTCGTCCGGGGCCGTCTCGACGTCGCAGACTTTTCGACTTTCTATGACCCGAACAACCCATTCCGTGTGATGATCGTGGGGTCGGATGCGAACAAGACGTTCCTCCCGCCTACCGGTGTCGTCCTGACCGTCAAACCCGACGGGAGCTTCGAGGGACTCCTACCCCTGCCCATACCCGAGCTCACGGAGCTCGTCTGCCTGTTCTCGGGCACGATGCTTCTGTCCAGTGCGTCCTGCGGCTTCATCCCGCTCTTCCCGGAAGAGGTCAACGCGACCCTGAAGCTCACGCCGCGGACGCTGAATCTGAAATCGAACGGGCGTTGGGTGACCGCCAGGCTGACCCTCAGCACGGACGTAGCTTGGATGGTCGATCCCTCGTCTCTGGAGCTCGAAGGAATCGCCGCACATAGGGTGAAGGTCCTCGACGACCGAACCCTTCAGGTGAAGTTCTCCCGCGAGGCCCTCATGGCACTGCTTTCACCGGGCGATGTGACGGTCTGTGTAAGTGGCTCGCTGACGGACGGACAGACGTTCAGCGCGTGTGACACGATTCGCGTGATTCAATCTGGAAGATGAGAGGTCGACCCTGAGACAATCAACAGGGAGGTATGTCCGCACAGCTGATAGGAAGGCAATCACTGAAATGGGCCACGGAAATGGGGCTCCTCCTCAGTAGACGGGAACGGACTGTGATACTTGCATGGCGGGAACGTCTTCGAAGGAATTGACGTTCTCCTGTGGTCGAAGGCGTTCCGCGACCTCTTTGCAGAGCTGGGACATCCTCTCGTGACCCGCCAACGCATAAATGGTGGCCTTCAGCCTCCAAACGGATGGGTAGTTCGTTCTTCTCTTAGTGACCTGGTTGAGGCAGTAGAGGGCCTGCTTGTATTTCTTCAGCCCTGCAAGAATAACACCTTTCGAGAACCAAGCATCTACATCCTCAATATCGCTCTCCAGTCTCTTCTGACACGTCTGTAGGAGTCTGATGATTATCTCCAGGCGGGCATGCTTGTTGCTCATCATCCAGTAATCATTCTCGGAAACGATATTCCTTTTCTTACAGAAATCAAAAGTGATAGGCTATCTGGATTCCTCCTCAGCCCTTTCCAGACAGAGTCTAGCCATCTTCTCATTCCCCAGCTGTCTATATATCTTGGCCTTGAGCATCCAGATCCCTGGATAGAAGGGATCTCTCTTTGTGATTGTCTCCAGGGTTTCGATGCACTTCTCGTATTCCTCGGATGTCGCCAGCCAAGCGGCCTTGGCGAACAGAGCGTCCAAGTCGTGAGGATTCTCCTGCAGCCTCCTTCGGCACTGCCGCTGCCAGTACACGGGGTGGTCCCAATCCCTCTGTCCAGTGCCGTTTTCGGACATTGTCGCTCTCACTCGCCCAGCTTGAGGAGCTGAGGATGTCTTTCGAAAGAGCCTATATCTTTCTTATCGAGCTGTTATCAAACGCGATAACGGGATTGCCGGAAAGAACCTACGTCGTCCAATTCCACGGTTCCCAGGAACTCAAAGTAACTCCAACGCCAACAGCGGAAACGTCTCACTTCTTCTCGAAGAACGACACTCTTGTGAAGTGGTCAGTTAGCGAGGGGCCACTCGCTCGGACGATGGATGCAGCTTCATCGCAGCAACCATCGATATGTATAAATCGGAGAGTCGTTCTTTGGCTCCTTGACGAGATCTCAGCTGCGGAGGGAGGTTTCGATCGCATAGACTCTTGCGCCGTTGGAGAACCTGAGGATTCGTACACGTGGGGGGATATCTGTGGAGGAGCGCGTCCAGGCGGATTGGGAGAAGGTCGAACGTGTCAGAAGAGAAGCCGAAGCGGATCTGCTGAAACTGCCAGGCGTAACAGGCGTGCACATAGGCTACAAGACCGTCAATGGGAAGAGAACTGACGAGCTAGCAATCGTCATTTCCGTCAAGGAAAAGAAACCAGTGACGGAGCTTCCCAAGGAGGATATCCTTCCCAGAGTGATTCAGGGGATTCCAACCGATGTCATTGCGGACGAGTATGTACCGCATTTGAGACCTCTAGTGCAATACAACCTCATCTCAGAGAACGAGAGTTCTATTTGCATTGGCAGCACCGACGCTCCGTGGGCTATGGATGTAGATGCTTTGGTTGTTCCTTTCGACATTTCGGGATTCGGCTCGCTAGGACCGGCCATAATCAAGCACTTGGAGGCCATTGACCCCTCTTTGGCGTCCGACTTCGAATTGGCGTTCGATGAACCCTCGGTCAGGGAGGCTGTCAAGCCTGATAGACCTCGCCTTGTATCGTTTCCGTTTAACCCGGATCTGGAGCTGCCTTCAGGCTTCCCGCAGGTTCTCATCGCCGCGACAGCCCACCACGAAGGAAAGTGGTCCATCTACAACTCCCGGAAAGCCGCCACGGCAATCGTCAGGATGGCTGCAGACATGAATCTCGACAGCATTGCCATCCCACTATTAGGGAGCGGGGTGGGCCCCCTTCCTCGCGCGGAGGTGGCCATGGCGATAGTTGATGGGGCGCTCAAAGCTCTGACAACTTCGCAGGTTCCAGAAATCAACATAGTTACACTGGACCCGAAGGTAGTCGCAGTCGCGAGGGAGACCTTCGCGAAACGCCCAGGGATGTATGGTCAGGCACTCAATAATGACGATGCTACAGGAGAGGACTTACTGGACATCTCAACTGAAGTGCATGCAATGGCCGACGCAGTTATGTTGCAGGACCTCAGTCCCCCCTTCGTCGTTGGCATACTCGGTGGATGGGGGAGTGGGAAATCTTTCGTCATGCATTTGCTACGGCAGAGGATGAGGCAGATTCGGGCAATGAGACTGAAAGAGGAGGAGACCTGGAACGATGACCCTGAGAAGCGCTCTTTATACGTCGGGCATGTCTACTTCGTCCGCTTCGACGCCTGGACTTACGCGAAATCCAATCTCTGGGCCAGTCTGATGGACAGGATCTTCTCCGACTTGAACGACCAGCTAACCTTGGAGGAGAAGCAGATTGAGGGAGTGGATGCCGAAGTCAAGCACCCGACTGAGCCTTTGTGGTCTCATCTCCAACGGCTGACAAGGACAGAGCGCGAAGATCTTGAACAGAAGGTTATAGGGCTGGCATTGAAGCAAGACGCTCTGGTGTCGACCGAGACGGGTTTTCTCAGATCGGCTTTCAGCGAAATAGTGAGCCTGCCAAAGAAGTGGTCAATGGCCAAGCCAGCTGAGTCGGCAGGATTTGCAGCTCTGTCAGCAGTCTCGACCCTCCTCCCTCTTGTGGAGGGCTCCCTGGCTTATTTCAAAATCCACGGCCTAACGGCATCTATTCTCTTGGCACTCCTGGGTTTTGCTCGAGCAAGGGTCAACTGGGCTCGGCGACGAGGACGAATCGCACTGACAGACAAGGATTTGTCAGACGGGGGTCGGGCTCGGCTTGCCAATCTCAAGTCCCAATTGCCAGAATTGAACCCCGACCAACTCCAGCTGGTGTTCAAGAGGAGTGAGGCCAAGAGAAGAGCCGAGAAACACCAGGCAGACCTATGCGAATTAGAGGAGTTGGAAACCGAAGTTGAGAGCCGGAGGCAGAGGATTGGCATGACCGCCGAGTTCGCCTCTCTAAGGGAATTGATAGATGCAAGAAAGGACGAAAATGTGTATGAGAAGCGGTTGGGGCTGATGCACCAAGTCCAAAAGGATTTTTCCGATCTGAGTCGTAGCCTGGTTGTCAGCAAAACTGACCCCAGAGACGAGGTGGAAGAGAAGCGGAAACTCTTCCCCCGAGGACCCGCGCGCGTAGTCCTATTCATTGACGACTTGGACCGTTGCCCACCGAAGAGGGTGGTTGAGGTTTTGGAGGCGGCTCAGCTGCTCGTAAAGACGGAGCTCTTCGTGGTCGTCTTAGCGATGGATGTTCGGTACATTACACGGGCTTTGGAGAAGGAATACAAAGAGATTCTCGTCAGGGGAGGAGATCCCTCGGGCCTTGACTACGTTGGGAAGATTGTCCAGTTGCCATATCGCCTGCGACCCATTGACGAAGACGCCCTGGATTTGTACCTGAGGAGGCAAGTTGACGTGGAAGAAGTGATTCGTGAAACCAGACCACCTCGAGACCAGGTCCCAAATCAGGAAGAAGGAGGTCAGGGGACACCCACGGAGCCATCTGTCAGAATAGAAGGCCCCCCTCGAGAGGATCTTACCCGGGACGTTCTTAGATTCTCATCCTCGGAGTTTGACTTGTTGAAGAGGTGCTGCAAAGAGCTGAGCCTGAGCCCCCGCGCCGCGAAACGACTCACCAACATCTACAAGCTGCTCAAGATCATCTGGACCAGGACCCTTAGACCAGGATACGATGACGAGCAAGTCGCCATCTACCTGCTGGCGATGTCCGCCCGCTTCCCTGAGATCATGCGAGGAGCTTTTGATGCGCTCGAGAGGAAGCTGAAATCTCCGACCATTGAGAATTTGGCTAGTTTCCTCAAGACTCTTGCGGTCACGGACCCTAGTGCCGGCTCACCTCAGGACTGGCAGCATCTGCTTGAGATACTGAAGGACTCAGATGGACTGGCCAAGTGGTTGACAGTTAGTGCGATCAGTCCCGAATCCTTCAGGCTCGTTCGATCCTTCTCTTTCGTGGGGGACATCGGATTCGAACCGGGTGATCGAACAGGCAAGCGCCCGCTGATCCCTGCAGAAGAGACGGGCCCAGGGCCCTAGGTCTGGCTTGGGAGTGTGCGCAGCCACGCAGGCGGGTCCGCCGAGTACTTCAGCTTCTGGTTCGTCGGCAGGAACTACGGCTTCTTCGGCTACACCCAGCCGCCGATGGGCTCGCCCATCGACATCGTCGTGGACCTCGGAACGCCGGAGAGCTTCGACTCGTGGACCATCCAGATCAAGCTGAATGCGAGAGGGTGAAGGGAACTGAATGAACGGCCCTGCGGGCAGCTCTGTCAGTTTTTTTGGTTGCACTCCCCTTTTCTGTGAGGGTGCTGGACGCCAAAGTGTATCAATAGAATGATATTGACCACCATGGTGGGGGCCGGCTTTCTCTTGACAATGGGAATGACTCAATCGAATGCAAGACAGCAGGGGCCCTGGAATCATCACAACATGTCGTACTCCTCATTGAAGAACGCCATTTGTTCTCTGGGTGTCTATTGCTCATGTATTTCTCCCCCGAACTCTCGCGAAGCGTGTTAATAAGTCCAGCTTCTCTGAAAGAATCAAGAGAGTATAAGTTGGTGAACGATGATGACTGTCGGATGTCTGACGCTAACGCTGGATTGGACAGATTGCTCGACGAGGCCCAGAAGCTAGCTAACGACTATGAAGAAGCTCTTGAGCGATATGTTCAAGGAGCCGAGTCAAAAAGACTTCTTGCTGGTTTGGTAGTAGACCATTTCGAAATCCCAGAGAAACTTAGCAGTTCTGGGCTGAAGCTCTTCCTTCAACGATGGGAGGCAACGCCAGAGAGCAAAGCATTGCGCGCACGCTTTCATAGTACATATGACCGGGTCAAGCAGTACCTAGGGACAGTATCGACAAGAACAAAGGCCGTTCGTTGGCCAGGGAACAGCGGTAGGCTATTGGAAAAACTCAAGCCTGTGAATGACGCGGTTAGGACAGACACAAAGATTCGCAGGCTTGTCAGTGCTTTGGAGAACATTGATCTACTGGACCTCACATTCAATGATGATTTGCCCCGCAGAAGACCAAGGCAACGGTCAGGGACAAAGTCTCCGGCACCTCACCAAGATTCCTTGACTGCGCTGAAAAGCTCAGTGGCAGAACAACGGGCATGGAGCCTTGTGGCCATATTCGTCACAGTAGTGGTCACTGTAACTGTAGGACTAGGTGTCTCAACTTCCTTTGGATGGTTTTGGGCATTCAGTATGGCCTTCCTTCTGGGCATAGTAATCACTGTAGCGGTCGCTCTCACGAGGCCATTATGGATTCGTGCTCTCGGACGACCGCGACGCAAGTGACATGACCGAGAGAGCTGAGATAGAAGTTGAAGAAAGTCTCAAGAAATTCCGTACTTCAACATGGAGGACGACAACTACCATCACGATGGTATCGGGTTGCCAATCTTCGGCGGTATCCTCCCACAAGAGCGCGAGATTGATGCACCAAGGCAGAGAACCTCCATCGCTGGCTGACGGTGGCCTTTGGCATGGAGTCCGGCTTGGATTGAGAGGCTTCGTGTTAAGTGAGTTCTTTGTCTAAGCTATGGAAAGATGCCTCGTATGTTTGTCAAGGGCACCTATGAATAGCTGTTCGGAGAACCCCGCCACGACGCCAGTGCTCATGAGAACGAAAGCGTTGTCGTGTAGAAGTTGCGAGATATCTTGACCAGCGACCAAACCAGACCCTGCAATCAGGAAGTATACAAGAGCACCGGCTGCCCCGAGCAAGATACGCGTGAGTGTTAGGACATTGATCAGACCAGCAGAGGTCTCCTTCTCGATGAACTCACGTGTCAGCAACTGAGTGCTCAGAACTCCGCCAAGGAGACCCATCAAGGAAATGGTGAAAAACGGGAGATACCACCACGGGTCCGTAGGACGAATGACGGTGTGATACAGCCACTCGGCTAGGATAATCGATGCGACCAAGATTGTCAGAAGCCTGGCGTTGAAGGCGCTCCAAAGGCAGAATCTTAGTGTCGTGTTGCTGTTGATGTCATACCAGAATCTGGCGCGCTGGGACTGCAGTTCGTACGCTGACTGCACCAATAGCTCATCCGGATTGGATTCCTTGGTCTTTTCGCGTCCCTCTCTCTCCTGTATCATACAGTCCACTCTTTTCCCAGTCTTCCCGAGTTCATCTCTGGCTTTCTCGTCCAGTTCTTCGAGCCTCTTGTCCCAGAAGGCCATTCGATACAGAGACCTTGGAATATCTGCATCATCGACAATCAGCGGCAGTATCTTGTCGGCTGAGTTGACGTAGTTCCAGGCGCGACCGGGGTTTCGTTCCTCTTTCGCAAGGTCCAGATAGCCTCGTACAGCCGCATATCTGTGCTCCTTCTTCAGGAACTCAACATCTTCATAGCGGTCCACCTCGTGACGACAGATGAACACTTCTCTCGAAACTATCGCCAGTCTGACGCGATTCGTAAAACCCTGGACAGTACACCAGTCATGATATATCTCAGGGATGGGAAGTCTCCAGAAAGGGTAGCTCAATCTCCGGTACGTTCGCACAAGTAAGCCATCATCCTGCCTGAGCTCCTTTTTCTTCTCTTCAATCAGGCGGTCGAGTCGAATCTCTATCTGCCCTATGAGTCGATCATCTCGTTCAGATTTGATCGTATTCCCCCTGACGTGTCGTCAACGACCTCGACCACAAGTGAACCGAAAAGCTGGAAGTGTCGGAGATTGTCGGCAACGTGGAAAGCGAATCCATGCCTGACAACCTCAAATGGTCACCATGGAACCCTGAAATTGCCACGGATTGGGGCATGGTCCGACCCCGGAAACTTCAGGTCAGTCGCAAATGCCAGGCTCTCGTCGTGGAGTGTCTCATTGTATATCTCCGTGTCGATCCAGTACGGGATGAGCGCCTGCGACACGACCAAGTGGTCCAGCATGTTGCCCTTCCCATGATGAATGAGCGAGTAGCGCTTATCTCGCGGAACGTTGAGCTCACAGGGGATAAGCACTCCGGTGCGGAGGGCCTCGTTCTGGGTGTCTTCCACGCTCCCCACGATCGCCTTGAACGGAACGGAACCGACCTCGGCGTTGAAGTCTCCCCCCACGACAATCAGAGCATCGTCGCCATCCTCGTCGAAGATCTGGTCTATCAGAATGCGCGTCTCCAGCGCCTGCCCAACACGCTTCACGTCCGAGATGTAGTATCCTTCTGCCCAACCCTGGTGGGAGAGCCAGAGCCAATATTTGTCCTCGTGCCTTTGACCCTTCACATAGGTCGGGTTCATCGATTTAAGATGAAGGTTGATCACGTGCAGAGTGTGGTCCCCGCTCAGCCGCACCTTGGAGTGCAGAATCGGACGCTCCCAGCTAAGTCGCTTCGCCTCATCCTCTTCAGGGAGGCTGGTGATCTTTCTCCATTCTGGCGGGTCGGCCAGGTCGTTCCTGTACTGTTTCGTCTCCACGATGGTTTTCTCACTGAGAATCACGAGGTTCCGATACCTGTACGGCTTTCCCGATGATGGGCTGACCGTATGTGCACGATTATACCGCTCATAGCTCGTCCCCTTGAGCAGGTCGTCCAGGGCTGTCAGGCTGTGGACCTCCTGCAAGAGAAGGACGTGAGCCCCAATCTTTTCCAGCATCCGCCCAAGCACCTTCTTGCGCACGGTCCACAGATTGGAGTCCGTGTCCTCCAGATTCTCCACGTTGAACGTGGCAACCACCAAGTCTTTCATCTTATCACATCCAATTCCTATGCCATATCCTTCCAGCGAAGCGGGTCCTTTGCATACAAGTCTCCCTAGATGCCAAACTTCTTCGTGTCCACCCATTCCATGCTCAATAAGGACCAGAAATCCAATGCCAGCTTGTCAATGACGAAGTCGTATGGTATCCATCCGTATCCGTTGTCTCCCCAGGCCTTTCCCCAGGAGTTGCGTATCAAAAACGCGCCTTTGGTCTTTTTGGTACACTCGTCGTTCTCGATCTTCTTGTTGTCGTCGTAACCCACTGCGACTACTGCATGTCCCCACAGGGCATGATCACGTGGGCAAGGATAGGGAATCTCGCCATCGTTGTAGGGCATAACATAGGTGTTTCCCTCGTAATGCCCGTACTCAAATCCGTAGAATCCGAACATTGAGGGTATGCCCATTGCGAGATAGAGCTTCACAAGAAAAAGCACCAGGGAGGTGGGTCTGGACGCAGCCTGGGGATCATGGCAGAAGTACTTGAGGGCCTCGTAGTTGTCGGCCACCGCATAGACAAAGGAGGGCGGTTCCTCATCGAATTCTGGGTCGCTGTCCGTATACGGCCAGTACCTCTCCGGTGCACATCCACAAAGCACCAATGCCCCCATCGTGTTTCGGATCCAGGCACCTGTGTCTCCCGTAACACCCATCAAGTTTCTGGTCGTTTTGTAGACAAAGAGACGGGAACCATCGATATGCCTCTTGAAGCCTCGTCTCTCGAAGTACTCGACTATCCCCACGGCTGCCTGTGCAGTGCATGAACCCAAGCCTCCCTGGTTCTCAATCGGCGAGCAGTGTTTCCTCAAGTCCTTCTTGGGCGGTAGAAAAAACGGGTTCCCCATGTATAGCTTGACATGTTTCTTTGGCGGCGAGGAAGCCAGTTTCTTCACCACCGTGGCAATCTTTGGAGAGTAGCCCACCTTCTTTGCCATCTTGGCGATCTCCGGATGATCTATTGTGTAGTCGCGCAGATCTGGCAACGGAGGGATCCATCCCGTACCGACGGTATCCCTCGCTCCAGGTCTCTCCACATGTTTATAAGCGGAATACATCACACACCTCCGGTACAGTTCTCTGCGACTCGGTACTTAAGCCTTCATTTTTCTCCTGAGGAGAATACTGCACGCTTGAATTGGCCGACTGAGAATGGCCCTCCAAATGGCCAAGACCCTCTCTTCCCCAGCTCCCTCTCAAGCTTCTTGCTCTCCCCCTCGATCCAATAAGCGTCGGCGCTCAGGCCGAGACTCCACTTCCTTTTCGACCTTCTCCAGGAGCCACTGTGGAATACTCGGCTGGTTCGTGGCAACCTCATTCCATTTATCGGCAAGCTCCTTCAAGGAATCCTCAAGCTCCTTCCGCGAGCTGGGGGGATTGGCCAACTTTATTTCTGCCAATCGCTTGACGCCCCCGAACAGGATGCCCATTTGACGGTGGCGCTCTGCCCTCCTAGGGTAATCAAGGTAGTTCTGCAGAGCAGCTGAAACCACAGCGACGAAGGTGAGGAATCCCGCTAGCACCTGCAACCAGTAGATGGGGGATGATGTCAAGTTTGCAAACACTGAAGTTCCAGCAACTGCCGTCACAGAAACTGAAACTACACCCAAAGCAAACCCATGCCTCTTGAACTACTCGGCAGTCTCCCAGTGCGCTCTGTTCACAACCCTAAGCTTCTTGAACCAAACCAAGACCTCCTCCGTTGCATACTTCTGAAACTCTTTCGTACTTACAGCCATACCACCACTTTTCTCTC
>JAJISE010000021.1 GCA_022848865.1 Candidatus Thermoplasmatota archaeon
GAATGCAGTCAGCTCCGCCGGGAATGTCCCGTTCTGCCAGATAACGTAGACGTAATCGTCCCGGACGTACAGGTCAGGAGCGATGTCCGATCTGCCACCGTCAATGTTAGCAGTCCAATAACCCGTTACGTAGGACCATCCGTGGTCAACCGAAAGCCATTCAACGTCCCAACTGGCTTCACTCGTGTTCCAATGCTGGTATGCCATGTGCATGAGTTCGTCAGCGCTGTTCTCCATTATTACCGGATGCTCGAGGTCTTCGCCCCTGTGCAACGAGTGCGTCAAGTAACCCATCGACCAGCTGGTTCCACCGTTGTCGGTCCACATGAAGGCAACAGTCCTCGTGGCGTTCTTGACAGCGTATACATCCGCGATCCAGTGGAACCATCCCGGTCTGACAGCTGAGACATCGACGTTGTTGAAGTCTTCTAGCTGCACACCTGGGTAAGGATTCGTCCAGTCCCAGTTTATGTAGTATGTGCCCCAGGTCTGCCCCCCGTCCTGTGACATGATGAAGAACGTATTCTGCTCCCATCCAATCTTGTCCTGCTCGTATGATATGAATACTGTGTTTCCTGCAATCGCGATGGCGGGATTCGTTTCATTGTACGGTCCCGTTGTGGACAACGTGAGATTCCAGGTCTGACCTAGATCAATGGAATAGGAGACATACACATCAGTATCGAGACCATCGTTGTGGGAGAAGACTGCCCATGTGTAGCCATCGATTGGATTGTGGGCAATCCGTGGGGCCGTGTCTTCGCTACTGCCATTCACGTATAAGGGGACCTCTCCGAGGAATGGCAGCCCCGAGGGAATGGGTTCGTCTCGCGAGAGAACCCTCAGATTCTCCTGTCCAGCTCGAACAGTCTCGACGGGGGGCCCGAAGGTCTGCAACATATCTGGGCTCACCTCTCTGCGAGTTTGGCTAGGATCCGACATCGTCGCGATCAGGTTTCCGTTCTCATCCAGGATCCTCTCCGGCAACTCAACATCGCTGGCTTCGCCATGACCGGCGAAGGAGTGGCTGTAGGGCATTCCAGCCAACCCCAGACAAACCACGGCGATAACAACAGCAATGTACCGCCTTCTCACTCCGGCTGAGTCCGTACCGATTTCTGCCCCCATCGTCATCAGCTATCTCCTCCAATTCCTTCCAGAAGATGGTAGTATTTGAAAACTTTCGTTTAGATTCCCCGATGGCATAGTGCCCAACCAGTTGTTCACCTCGAAGACCGAGGAGCCCACACGTCGGCTGCACGAATAACTTTAATACGCTCCGTCACATCGAGACAAGCGATGGTTGCCCCGCGAAAGCCGACCGCCGAGAAACCGCTCAGCGTCGACGAGCGCCTCGGCCTGGATAGGTTCGAGCCTGACGAGGAACCCTTCATCGAGGTCGACACCGAGCTCTGCAAGCAGTGCGTGCCCAAACCGTGCCTCTACGTGTGCCCGGCGAAGGTCTACACGTGGGAGGAGGGCGAACTCGTGTACAACATCGACGGTTGCCTGGAACTCGGGGCGTGCCTGGTTGTGTGCAACAAGATCGGAAGGGGAGCCATCAAGTGGAACTACCCCAGAGGGGGTCATGGAGTACACTTCAGATTCGGATGAGGAGGGGGAGCATGACAGAGATCCTCTACATGAAGGATGCCGAGTCGAACTACATCAGGGAATTCGACGCGAAAATCGTGAAACGGGGAGAGGACTACGTCGTTCTGGACAGGACGGCCTTCTACGCAGAAGCGGGCGGTCAGCCGACGGACAAGGGCGTTCTCGGATGGGAGGGCGGAGAGAGCTCGGTCCGGAAGGTCAAGAAGGACAAGGGGACGGTGAGGCACTTCGTGGACCCTGTCCCGGAGGCAGATGATGTTCACGGCAAGCTTGACTGGGAGAGGAGATACGCCCTCATGAGGATGCACACCGCCCAGCACGTCGTCTCCGGCGTTGTCTATGAGCTGTTCGAGGCGAGGACCGTCGGCAACCAGATCCACGGGAACCGCTCGAGGATAGATTTCCACCCGGTCTCGTTCGAGGAGAACGACCTGAATGTGATAGAGGAGACGTGCAACAACGTCATCTCCAAGGACATACCCGTTTCCATCTATGAGGAGGACAGGGACGTTCTGGAAGAGAAGATGGGAAAGCAGAGATACATCATGGACCTCATTCCGAAATCAATTCGAAGGTTGCGCGTCATCCAGATAGGGGACTTCGACATCTGCCCGTGCGGCGGGACCCATGTGAGGAACACTTCCGAGCTCGGCAAGGTGCACGTACTGGGTAGAAGAAGCAAGGGGACTGACAGGGAAAGACTGACCTACGAGCTCGTCTGAGCGGCTCCTCCTCGAGCTACTCTTTGCTCTTTTTCCTCTGAGACAAGTATGCGAACAGAAGCCCGGCCATCACTATTGTCTCCAGCAGGACTATGCCTATCAGTGCGTTGAGCCATGTTGCGGTCTCGGCGTCCTTTATATCCTGCTGCTCCTGGCTCCGCAGTTCCTCTGCCATGTGCTCTATCTCGATCTTGTCCTGCAGCATCTCATAGAAGCCGTGCCACTGCACGTAGTCCGGTCCCATCATGAAGGCGCCCATTCTGGCCCTGCGCCCTTCGTGATGCCACATCTCGTACAGCTTGAACTCGATGGGCTCGTCGAAGCTCTCGTCCGTGAGCAGCCCATCCTCGCGCAACTCGTCCACGATCGCCTTCGCTTCCGTGTACTTCTGGTTGTAGATCTCGACAACGACATCCGCCTGCTTGTAGTAGTTGTCCACCCAGGTCGTGGAGTGGCACTGCTCGCACACGGCCTTCATCCGGTCGCGCTTGACCTCCCAGCTCGTGCCGTCGCTAATGCTGTACCCGAGGCTATTGGCGGTGTTGTCCGTGTGGCGGGAAATCGCGGACTCGAGCTCCCAGCTCAGCCTTGAACTGATATCATGCGTCACCGGCACTCCTGAGGCGGCCGACATGTGGCATGCGGCACAGGTGGGAGTGCGGAAGTCCACGCCCGCCTCCCAGTCATCCTCCCCCCAGTTCCAGCTCTCGCCCTCGGCGGCATAGATGTTCCCGTGCTTGGATTCCATGTAGATCTCTATCTGCGGGTGATCAGGACCCATGTGGCACTGTCCGCAGGTCTCGGGGTGACGTGCTTCCTCGATCGAGAACGTGTGTCGTGAGTGGCAAGCGGAGCAACTCCCCCTGCTGCCATCCGGGTTGATCCGTCCGATCCCGTTGTTAGGCCATACTCTGAAGTCCTCGGTGGTCTTGCCCGTCATGTTCGTACCGTGACAGGACAGGCATCCCCTCAGGGTGCCGGCGTCGATCACCTCTTCGCCCTCGATGATGATGAACCCGCCCTCGATCTGGCTTTCGAGGAATGGCAGCTTCTCCGCAGTGAACAGGTACTCGTAGTACACGGCACCGAGCGAGTGAAGGCTCTGTCCGAACTCCTGGGCCTCTGTTGCATGGCACTGCCCGCAATCGTCGGGCGTGACGACGACAGCTATCGTGTATCCATTGTGGGATATCGCGTCGGTATCGGAGGCGCTCGCCCCGTGGCAGGTGATGCAGGTGACGTTCTCGTCGGCGTGTTCGCTGCTTTCCCAGTCATCGATTATGCCCAAAAGCACTCCAGAGCTTTCGTGGCAATCCGCACAAGGATCCGCCCCGACGGAGGCCAGCAATGCGATTACGGTGATGAGCATCAGGAAGCTCGTCCCGAAGACTATCATTCTCTTGTTGGCCTTCAGTGTCTCAAGGAACTTCGCACTCTGTGACGGCATGTCCCCCGCCTCCTGTTTGCTTGGTATGCGGGGTTTGTATAAGATTGTTGTGAAGTGTGCTTCTTGGGGCCGATGTCAGAGCAGCCTCTTCGACCCTTCTATCTTCTTGATGTCCGTGATGTCCTGGGTTACCTCCAGACATCCGATGTAGTCCCCGTTCTTGCCGTGAACAGGGAAGTAGCGTATGAAAATCATCCTGCCCTTGACCTCAATCCAGAACTCTGCGACATCCCGCTCCCCGCTCTTGAATTCCTCCACGATCTGGTTTACGACATGTACGCTCTTCTCCGGATGACACTTCTGCACTTCTCGACCGATGACCGCCTTCGTTCTTGTGAAGATCTTCTCCTTTGGTTCGCTGAAGTAGCGAACCGTGTCCTTGTCATCCACGAACGTTATGTCAAAGGGGAGCGTGTTGAGAACCGCTTCGACCTGCTCCCTTGAGAGATGGCCCATTCCGAGGTCGATCAACCCCTCCACTTCGACCTTGGGTGCTTCCTCGACCTCCTCGATCGCCATCTTGGCGGGCTCTGGAGTGAAACAGCAGTAGCCGAGCTCGTCGAACTGTCGCCTCGTGTCCTTCCACTCGGCGTCGCCCATGACCTGCATCGCGGCCGGGAAGAGTATGTTGTTCTCCTTGTAGAAGTGACCAGAAAGCATGTCTGCCAGCGATGCTGCGACGTTGCTGAGCCTGCTGACGAACTCCTCGAAGGCCACGCCCTCTCGCGTTTCGAGGACCGTGAATAGGCCCTTCTTGATCTCCCTGATCTTGTCGTGCTCGATCCACATCATGGCGGGCGGTTCCTTTATCCCGTGCTTCTCCAGGTACGGGAAGAGAACGTTCTCCTCGCGCACGTAGTGGCTCTCGGAATCCTGAAGATGATGCGCGATGTGGTCAAGGTGTTTGATCTCGTCAGCGACCGAGTCGAAGTCTCCCTTCCCCCTCAGGTCCTTGGCGACGATGCCCAGCTCATTGGCGTACTCAAGGAGGATCTTGTGCTCTCCCATGAGGATGCCTATCGGGTGATCTGGCGGGGCCACGAGCTCTTCCTTATCGCCCGACTCCCTGAGGATGGCGAGGTGGACGTCGCACAGCCCGTGAACCTCATCGGTGGACATGCCTTCCTTGATGATCTCCTCCTCGATCTTGGATATCTCGACCGGCGTCACGTCCTTCAGGAATTCCTTGAACTCCCCCTTCACGACATCGGGATCCTCTCCCTTGTGCAATCTCCTGATGATGTTCTTCAACACTTCCTTCTTCTCTTCGTCCTTGGACGTGCCATTCATATCTTCACCACCTTTCTCGGCGACTCGGTTTTGGCCTGCCCTCAGACATTCACAACGCTATATAAACTCACGGATTCTCCTCTGGGTGCCTCTCGAAGATGATCTCTCCCTCGTACTCGATCCGGAAAATCTTGTATATCGGAATCCGCGCTTGGATCGTCGTGAAGTACCCCCTCTCGAGCTCGGTTATCTCCGCGCCGCTGATGACCACGTATCCGCTCTCCGCGCCTCTGTGCTCGTACCAGACCTTGGCCTTGGCGAGGTCCCTGTCATCCCGCCACTTCAGCTCGTTCAGGATCTCCCTGGGAGTCATCGTCAATGGAATCGTGGGGAAACGCATAAGCTTTGCCAAAAAGGAATTAAGACACGAAGCATTTACGCAGACCGATGGAGTACGAGGGGGTTGTGAAGAGTGTTCTGGACGGCGCCGGCGCTGTCGTGGGAGACTACATCGAGGTCACCCGGGAGAAGGACTCCTTCAACGGGATAGTGATGCCCCACGTCGAGTTCAGCGGGAACGACATCCTCACTCTGAAGCTCGACAATGGCTACAACATCGGAATCGAAGTCGACGACCTGTGCAAGGTCCGGCTCGTGCAGAGGAGAGAGGAGGGCAAGAGGGTGGAGGCGGAATATGTGGCGGACCCTGGCAAGCCAACGGTCTCGATCCTGGGCACAGGTGGGACGATAGCCTCGTACGTCGAGTACAGGACCGGGGCGGTGTTTCCGGCCGAGAAGGCGAAGGATCTGGTCTTCACCGTTCCGGAGCTTGCGGACTTGTGTAACGTTAGGGCGAAGGTGGTGTATAGCATGTTCAGCGAGAATATGACATCGGAGAACTGGAAGAAGCTCGCGGGCGAGGCTGCGGCTGAGCTTGACTCGGGATCGAGCGGCGTGGTCATGCCACACGGGACGGACACGCTCGGCTACACCGCGGCGGCCCTCTCGTTCATGCTGGACGACCTGAGCGGGCCCGTGATCCTCGTCGGATCGCAGAGGTCATCGGACCGCCCCTCTTCGGACGCGTTCCTCAACCTGACCTCGTCGGCCAGACTGGCCAAAGAGGATCTGGGTGAGGTGGTTGTCGTGATGCACGGCGAGACCTCGGACAGCCTATGCACCATTCACAGGGGCACGAAGGTGAGGAAGATGCACAGCAGCAGAAGGGACGCCTTCATGAGCATCAACCAGAAGCCTCTCGGAAGCGTTCACCAGGACGGCCGAACGGAGTGGCTGGACGAGCACCGCTCGAGGTCCTCGGGTCCGGTGAAGATCCAGGCTGACATGGAGGACGACGTTGTACTCGTCTATTTCTATCCTGGACTGCCTGCCCAGCTGTTCAGATCGATGGTGAAGGATGCGAGGGGCGTCGTCATAGCGGGAACGGGTCTCGGTCATGTCTCCTCAAGCCTCTTCCCGGAGGTCGAGTCCTTGATTCAGGCGGGCACGCCCGTTGTGATGACCACCCAGTGCCTGTACGGAAGGGTCAACATGAACGTCTACTCGGCGGGAAGGGACCTGCTCCTCGCGGGAGTGATACCGGGCGAGGACATGCTTCCAGAAACAGCGTTCATCAAGCTGATGTGGGTCCTCGGTCAGACAAGCGACGCGGCGAAGATCAAGGAGCTCATGACGACGAATCTGAGAGGGGAGATAAACCCGGCTATCAAGCTGGAGGAGTACAGTGAATAGATGGACTACGCCGGTCTCGGATTGAAGGTGGGGCTGGAGATCCACCAGCAGGTTGACACGAACAAGCTGTTCTGTGATTGTCCTTCCGAGTTGAGAGAGGATACGAGCGGGAGCTTCATGAGGAGGCTGAGGCCGACGCAGAGCGAGCTCGGTGAGGTGGACAGGGCCGCGATCGAGGAGGCCCGCAAGAGGCTGAAGTTCATCTACCAGCCGTTGGGAACGACGTGTCTCGTGGAGGCGGACGAGGAGCCGCCGCACAGGGGGAATGAGGCCGCCATAGACGTCGCGTTGGAGATGGCGCTGCTGCTGGGCGCGAAACCCGTGGACGAGATACACTTCATGAGGAAGATCGTCATCGACGGCTCGAACACGGCCGGGTTCCAGAGAAGCGCGCTGGTGGCGATGAACGGACGACTCGAGGTCGGCTCCAAGATGGTTCCCATACCGCTGATCGGGCTCGAGGAGGACGCCGCCCGCAAGATAGAGCAGAGGGAGGATTCCGTCGTCTACAGGCTGGACCGGCTTGGCATCCCGCTCGTCGAGATCTCCACAGGACCAGTTATAGAGAGTCCCGAGGAGGCGATGAAGGTCGCACTCAGATTGGGCAGTCTTCTGCGGGCGACGAAGAAGGTCAAACGGGGGATTGGAACCATAAGGAACGATCTCAACATCTCCATCGCGGAGGGGGCGCGAGTGGAGGTGAAGGGCGTTCAGGAGCTCAACATGATGTCCGCGTACGTGGAGAACGAGGTGAAGAGACAGATGTCGCTCCTCGAAGCCCGGGACACGCTCAGGGAGAGAGGGGCGGAGGTGACCAACCAGAAGGCCACGGATCTGACATCCATCTTCCAGGAAACTGAGTGCGAGACGATCAAAACGAGGATCGAGGCGGGTGGCGTCGTTCTCGGAATCGGGCTTCCCGGGTTCTCCGGGCTCCTGAGGGACAGGCTCGGACCCGAGCTGAATCGCTACGCCGTTCTGGCGGGCGTCGGCGGGACCTTCCATTCGGATGAGCTTCCCGCATACGGGATCGGGAAGGAGGTTCCGGATATCAGGAAGACCCTGGGGCTAGAGGATGACGATGCGTTTCTGATCCTGGCGGACAGGAAGAAGGTGGCGGAAGAGGCAGTTGGGCGGGTGATTGAGCGGGCGAAGGCGGCCGCCGAGGGTGTGCCTGAGGAGACGAGGGACCCCGGCCTGGATGGGACGACTGTCTATTCAAGGCCGCTTCCAGGGAAGGCTCGCATGTATCCAGAGACTGATGTGCCGCCAATCGCGATATCGGCAGAGCGGCTGAAGAGGATCGAGGCAGGACTTCCAGAGCTTCCAGAGGACAAGATGGAGAGGCTCGTCCGAGAGTACGGGGTCCACGAGCAGCAGATCGGAATCATCGTGGAGGAAGGTTACGACGAGCTCTTCGAGGAGCTCGCCAAAGAGTTCGGGGAGGCCAGAACCGCCGCGTCCATGATATCCAACGTCTTTCCTGAGCTCGAGCGCCAGGGTCACCGCATCGACATGATCTCGGTCCAGACCTTCAGGGATCTGTTCATCTTCTTGCGCGACGGCACATTCACAAGAGAGGCTCTCCCGGAGGTCCTGCGGACCGTGCTCACCGAGGGCACAACTGTCGAGGCCGCTCTGCGGAAGCTCGGATTGGAGGCCGCTTCAAAGGAGGATGTCGACGCGATCGTGCGGGACGTTGTGGAGGAGAGACTGGAGTTTGTGAGGGAAAAGGGAGAGGACGCGGTCGGCCCGCTCATGGGAGTTGTGATGCAGCGCCTCCGCGGAAGGGCGGACGGGAAGCTCGTGAGAAGAATCCTCGCCGAGACGATTGAAGAGATCGTCGGTGGGGGCAAGTGAGGAGCTGTCAGCCCCAGATTTCCCCTATGAGTCCTTTCAGGTCTGATTCGCTCAGACCGACGTGCGGCTTGCCATCCCTCCTGGCTGTGACCTTCCCACAGGAGAATGCGATCAGCGTCGGGACTATGTTGATGTCGTACTTGTCCCAGTACTCGCTCTCTTCGTCGCTGATGTCGATCTCTCCGAAATCCCCGTTGGGGGATGAGGCGAGGTCCTCGAATGAGGGTTTGAACGCTCTGCAGAAAGGGCACCATCTGGCAAAGAAGAGCGTCACGATGCTCTCCGACTTCTCAATCGCGGCTTCGGCGTTGTCCACGAGCGTCATGGAGACCGTCCATGGTCGGCCTCTTTAAAGAATGTGATGTCCCGACGACGGGTTGGCAGATATGATTCCACATCACAAAAGCTTTTAATCTGAAATTGGATTCACCTGTGAGTGGTTCTGATGGTTACAAAGAAGAAAGGAAAGGAGAATTGGTTCGAGTCCCTGGACAAGGAGCTCGAAGAGCAGACCAAGGAGATAATCGAGAGCTTCGGTGAGCAGAACACTCAGAAACTTGAGGTCAATCGTTCTCTGATCGAGGACTTCTGGAAGATATGGAAGAGGTTCAACAAAATCAACGTGCACTTCACCATCGAGCCGAGCTACACGGCTTTTGCCCAGTTCGACGAGTTCCCCTACGGCGGGTGGAAGTGGAGGACCAGCTTCAACGTTGCTGGCGTCAACAGGATCGAGCTCGTGGACAGGACGCAGGACCAGGGAAGGATAGGGGACGCCCTACGCGTCTCATACTATGTGGAGAACAACAAGCCCAGCATCCGGATAGACTTCCAGTACTGCGAGGGTGAACACTACTACAAGTACTCGGGCTGGAAGAGGATATACAGCCAGCACTTGCTCTACGAAGAGCCCCTCGAGAAGGTCGAGATGGGCGATGTCCACGGCGTCTTCAGGGATGTCGTGAAGACATGGTATGAGTCCCATCTAAAGAGGAACAGGAGCCTTCTGCTGAACCACTTGAAGAGCAAGTACCCAAGCGTGGAGACGTTCACCCAGTAGCTAGGACGAGAACTCCAGTTCGTAGACGATGTGCGCCTCTTCGTAGGAGGAGAACACCCACGTGACGTATGTTGATTCCACGGCGATTGGATCCAGTCCGCCGCCCATTGGGTAGTCCTCCAGAGTTATGGATGCGTCCCAAGTGATGTTGATCGCGTCCAGATACTGGTTCCCCGGCGGGTACTCCTCCTTCCACGCATCGTAGACTCGCAGGACCTTGTTACCGTTCCGCTCCTGAAAGAGGGAGACATTGGCGTTCGTGAACCGCAGCGTCATCATCTTCCCGTTGGACCAAACATCCCCGCAACCATGGACTTCGGCTCCGATGCTGTGATTGACCTCACTCCAGCCAGCGTAGTCTAGCGCTTCCTTCGCCACGAAGAGACCAAGACTGTGATAGGTGCTCCAATACGGGCGGTCGTCGAATGTCCTCCATATCGCCTCATAGAGGGGGCTGGATGTATCGCCAAACGCCTTCATTCTCACCTCTACCGTGATGTTGAAGTCTTCGTCTATGATTATGTGCAGGTTCAGGGCGTAGCTCTCCGTGTAGTAGATTTCCTCCTCCGAGGGCGGCTCCCCGACCAGGACCCCGTGTGCGGTTGACGGTGCGGCGCCAAAAGCCAGTAACCAAACGGAGAGGACGATGAGAAAGGCGATGAGAGTGGCGAAGACCCCCTTCCATCCGACGGTCGTGACATCCGGGCTCGGTGGCCGCTCTCTGGATACGTAGAAGGACGCGAACAGGAATATCAGAAAGGCGACCGTGATGAAGACAAGAAGGTAGCTGAGGACGATGTCGGGGACCAGTCCATATCCGATGATCCCCGCAAGAAGACCGACTGAGAGGTGAGGCAACCAGAACAGGAGGAGGATACGAAACGCCGACCTTCTCGTCCGTAGCGCGAAGTGCTCCCGAAGGAGATCGAGAGCCTTGCTCGAGATCACGTACGCGAATGCGATGGTGAGTAGGAGACCTGTCGCGACGAACCTGACCGTCCAGAAATGATCGACGCCGGGGAGGAAGTGGATGGCCTTGATCGAATCCCCACTCTCACCGATGAATGACCCGAGGACCATATACATCATCGAGTGGATGAGGAGGGCCTCAAGAAGGAGCAGCGCGAACAGCCTGTGGAAGAAGGATTTGAGCCTGGGATATATGAGTAGGAGAATGACGAGGCCCATAACGACCTCCGTGATTATCCCTGCCATGAGATAGAGGACCTGAAGCGCTGGAGCCGTGGCATCGGGGATATGCGCGGCCGTGAATCCAAAGCCAGGGGACACGTAGACGGCGTAGAACTGTCCGCCAATGAGCTCGGAACTGAGACCGTGACCGAGGACTTCGTGGGAGAGGACCGCCAAGAACCTTGCGACAACGAAGTAAAGGATTGTCAGCAACACGAAGAGCATCTTCCCCTGCACGCCGCGAAAGGTCAGACGGTCCTCCTCTTCCATAGTGATTCGTATCCCAACCCGATATTATAGGATTTTGCAGCGCGGTGACAGGGTCCAGTGTCCATTCTTGCAGCGTGATGACTTTTGTCTTGTCAAGATATGTCGCATCCGAGTGCTGGCTCCCCAGTTTCACCATGCCCTCCTGTAAAGCTTTTTAAGTTCCGGGAACGTTCAGTTCTCGGAGGCACTGAAAAGGAAGCCTCTCAGGGGTTGAAAGATTGGAAAAAGAGAATATCGCGCCCCATGTGAAGGACATAACAAGGGCGCTCGGGAACAAAGTGAGCGAAGCGAATATTGAACGTGAGCTGAACAGCTATCTGACAGTGTATAGGGTCCCTTTGGGGACCGCGAAAAGGAGCATCGTCAAGAAGCATGGAGGCAATCCCTCCCTTCTCTCCCTCGGAGCACAGAAAACGATTGTCGATCTGACTCCGAACGAGTTTAGCGTGGATCTTCTGGCTAGGGTCGTCAGCGTCAACGAGAGGGAGATCGAGGTCGAAGGGGTATCCAAGACCATCTTGTACGGGATATTCGGGGACAGCACGGGGACTGTGCCCTTTACGGCCTGGGAAGCTGACGCGATGGACGTGGAGAAGGGCGATGTCGTGAAGATCCAGAACGCGTACACGAAGGAGTTTAGGGGAGAGGTTCAGCTCAACCTGGGGAACAGAACGTCGGTTGAGAAGGAGTCGCCGGACGCCCTGCCGCCTTATGTACCACCGGAGAGACCGGCGACGTCTGTGGAACTGGGGGATTTGCGTGGGGGTATGAGCAACGTCTCGGTCGTCGGGAGGATCATCTCCATCGAGTCGAGAGAAGTGAACGTAGAGGGACAGAAGAAGACGGTGTTCTCGGGGCTCATAGGCGATTCCACGGGAAAGGCCCAGTTCTCCGCCTGGGCGGACTTCGAGCTCAGGGAGGGCGACGTCGCAAAGATCGACGGAGGCTACTCCAAGACGTGGAGAGGCATGCCCCAGTTGGGTTTCGATCAAAGGGCGAACGTCGAGATCCTCAAGGATACGGATTTCCCGTCAGCCGAGGACATCATGAGTCCCGTCAGAAGATGGATCGAAGAGATCGCCGAGAGGGGCGGCGCCGTGGATGCGACTGTGAGAGGAATCCTCATCGATGTAAAGGAAGGGAGCGGCCTGATATTCCGATGCCCTGAGTGCAACCGGGTCCTCAGGAAGGGGACATGCAGGATTCACGGAGAGGTCGACGGGACGCCTGATCTGCGCGTGAAGGCAGTCATCGATGACGGAAGCGCAGCGCTGACGGCGATACTCGGCAAGGACATCACCGAGGGGCTGCTCGGGAAGAGCTTGAAGGACTGCATGGACACCGCGAAAGAGGCCATGAGCCACGAGGTCATCAGGGACGAGCTCGCAGACCTGTTGGTCGCTCAGCCGGTCGAGCTCAGGGGAAACGTGACCAGCGACGACTACGGGCTCATGATGATATCCGAGTCCGCTGAGGTCTTGGAGATAGACGTGCAAGAAGAGGCGCAGAAGCTGCTATCGGATCTGGAGGAATAGGATGAGGAGGGAGGTCGCCTGGAGAGTGTTCGCCAAGGAGTACAGCGATTCGGACTTTCAGTTCTCGGAGGGCGGGGAGCGTTCCCCGTCCTACGTGGTCACCCCGCTGGGCGCCAAGATAAACCGGCTGTTCGTCGTTGGCGTGATAACGGACATCGACAACGTCGGGTCGGATGACCAGCCCATGTGGAGGGCTAGACTGTCGGACCCGACCGGCGTGTACGTACTCTCGGCGGGCCTATATCAGCCCGAGGCTGCTAGGACGCTCTCTGGAATCGAGCCTCCCACCTTCGCCGCCGTCATGGGAAAGACGCGGGTCTACTCGCCTGAGGAGGGGACATTATACCTCAGCATCCGTCCTGAAATCGTGAGTGTCGCCAACGACGCCGTCAGGAACTACTGGACGCTCGAGTGCTGCAGGAGCCTGAGAACCCGCCTCGATGCTGTTGCCGAGGCCTTCAAGATGGACCCTCTCACGAAGGAGGGGCTCGTCGCTCTCGGACACAGCGAGAGGATCGCGGACGGTATCGTGAGGGCGGTTGATCACTACGGAACCGTGGACCTGGACAGGTACAGGCTCATGCTCGTCGACGCGCTCAAGTATCTGCTCCCGGAATCACGGCCCGCTCCTCCTGAGGAGAAAGATGAGGAAGAGGAGTCGGAGCTGGACGAGTACGTCCTAGAGCTCATAGGGAAGCTGGACACAGACGGGAAGGGAGCCGACTGGGAGACCCTGCTCGAAGCGTCGAAGAAGGATGGGGTTCAGAAGGACGACCTGGAACAGACCGTGAACAGCTTGCTCGACAATGGCCGTGCCTACGAACCCGTAATTGGTAAGCTGAAGCGGATTTGAGGTCGCGGTCTCGATACCTTTCGTCCAGGGATCTGACACGCTTTCGCCGTGAGGCTGGTGTTCTGGTCACAGGTGTGGCCGAGAATGGCAGTCGACAGTAATGCAAAAAGACTTTATTTTCCTCTCGCTATATCCACTCAATGATTGGGATGCCTCTGCGAATTCCGCTTTCTCGACAGTCCGAGGAAGAGCTTCAGTATGATCCAGTCGGGGTCAGGAGGATCCCAACAGGCGTCGCGGACTTCGACACGATAATCAAGGGCGGGCTTCCCTCGGGATCGCTCGTCCTGCTGCTCGGCGACATGGGAGCGGGACAGCAGGAGTACATCTACACGAGCATAGCGAAGCTCGGCATGGTGAAAGGCAACCCTCAAACGAGGAAGTACTACCTAGGTCACGCGTGCGACGACGGCGTGCTTCCCGAGAAGGTGGAGTACATCACGTTCTCGAGGTCGAGGGAGGACATACTCAGGGAAGTGGCAACATCCTTCAATCCTCATTTCTACAACGCCCTCAAGAAGTACACGACATTCAGGGATTTCAGCGGACATTACTTCAGGCACACGATCGTCCCTTCTAGCTGGACAAGCGGGGAGAACGTCCCGTTCGGCGAGAAGCCTCCGGAACTTCTTGAGTCCGTGGTGGAATTCTTGGACTCCAACGCAACGAGGTCCATGGTCGTAATCGACTCGATAACCGACCTCGCGGAGTCGGACATAGTCCACCCGAAGGACTTGATATCGACGATAAAGGGGATGCAGCGGGCATCGAAGAGATGGGACGGAATCGTCTATCTGCTGCTCACGAGAGGGATAATGGATGAGAAACACGAGCAGATGCTCATCGACAGCGTCGACGGCGTCATCGTCTTCGAGTGGAAGAACTACCTCACGAGCAGCAAAAGGCAACGGTACATGTACGTCGGCAAGTTCATGAGCGTCCTGCCCCATCTCGAGATGGAGAAGATCGCCCGCTTCCCGACGATGGTGACGAGCAACCACGGGCTGGTCGTCATGTACCAGGAAAGAATAGCGTAGGTGGGATTGTGGAGCTAATAGGAACAGGCGTTGAGGGGCTTGACGAGATGCTTGGTGGAGGGATTCCGAGGAACCATATAGTGACCGTCCTCGGCGCGTTCGGAACGGGCAAAACGACGCTCAGCCTCCAGTTCATCATGGAGGGTCTGACCAAGGGCGAGAAGTGCATATTCATAACCCTCGAGGAGGCCGTTGAATCGATAAAGATGAACGCCCAGTCCTTCGGCTGGGACCTGCAGAAGTATCAGGACGATGAGACCTTGGCGATAGTCAAGCTCGAGCCTGCTGACGTGAAGACTACGCTCACAAGGGTGAAGAGCGAGCTGCCCGCGTTCATCAGTAAGTTCAAGGCAGACAGGCTGGCGATAGACTCCATATCTCTGCTGAACATGATGTTCCCAGACGAAGTGAAGAGGAGGACCCAGCTCTTCGAGCTGTACCGGCAGATCAAGTCGACGGGCGCGACCGCCTTGCTGACGGCGGAGGCTAAGGACGACAATCCTAGGTCATCGAGGGACGGCCTTGTGGAATACGTCTCGGACGGCGTCATACTCCTCCTCTTCAACGAACCCGAAGGGTCCAAGGAGACCCAGCTGGTCATCCAGATTGTCAAGGTGAGGAGAAGAAAGCACTTGAGACAGAAGAAGCCCTACCTCATCACGAGTCACGGCATCGAGGTCCACACAGAGGCGGACGTATTCTAGCTCGTCCCCATCTCTTCCTTCAGGACGCGGCCCAGGCGCTTGATTCCTTCCTCGACCTCTTCTTCGGTGGGATAGCTGAAGTTGAGGCGCATGCTGTCCCTCCCGCCACTGTCGAACCGGAATGCCGCGCCGTGCACGTAGGCGACTTTGCGCTCGATCGCTTTGATGACCATCTTCTTCGTGTCCACCCCGGGAGCCGTCGCCCAGGTGAACATCCCTCCGTCTGGCCGCACCCACTCGACCCCCTCGGGGAAATAGGTCTCCATGGCCTCGAGCATTATGTTCCTCTTCGACCCGTAGATCTTCTTGATCTTCTCGATGTGGGAGTCCACCAGACCACGATGGAGATACTCATATGCGATGTACTGCGAGAACGTGGAGGTGCACAGATCGGTTGACTGCTTCGCGGTCACGAGGCTGTCCAGTATCTCCGTGGGCGCGACCGCCCACCCGAGCCTCAGTCCGGGTGCGAGGATCTTGGAGAACGTGCCAAGGTAGAAGACGTGTCCGTCCTCGTTGTCATAGGCCATCAGCGGGTCGATGTGGTCACCCTCGTACCTCAGTTCCCCGTAGGGGTCGTCCTCAAGGGCCAGGACATCGTACTCCTTCAGGATCTCTATCATCCTCTTCCTGTTCTCGGCGGGCATCGTGACGCCGGCGGGATTGTGGAATGTGGGGAGAACGTAGATGAACTTGGGCATCTTGCCCTCCTTCCGCTGCTCCTTCAGTTTCTCCTCGAGTACGTCGAGGTTCATGCCGTCGGCCTCCAGCGGGATCCCGATGAAGTCGGCCTGGAATGCGCCGAACGCATTTATCCCTCCAAGATAGGAGGGCAGAGAACATGCGACGAAGTCATGGGCATCCAGAAAGATTTTCGCAATCAAGTCGAGGGCCTGCTGACATCCGTGGGTCACAAGGATGTTCTCGTGCGTGCACTTCACGCCGAGCTTGTTCATCCTCTTGGCCAGCTCCTTCCTGAGCGGAGCGAGTCCTTCGGTCGTCCCGTACTGGAGCGCAACGCTCCCCTTTTCATCGAGGACGTCGATCGTTATGTCCTTCACGACATCGATGGGGAAGGCCTCCGGGCAGGGAAGTCCTCCAGCGAAGGAGATAATCTCAGGCTTCTGCGTGAGCTTCAGTAGCTCCCTTATCTCGGATCTCCTCATCTCGGCGATTCTGCCGGAAAAGAGACTGCTGAATTCAACCATTATCCCACCGATTTCGAGATGAGGTGAGAAGCATATATCATTTGTTTGACAAACAGTAGCACTGGCACATGAAGGCATTAAAAACATATACTGGGGGGGGATACCAAAGTGGCGATTCCTGTGAGGCTGCTGCGGAAGGGAAAGGTCAAGGACGTGTACGAAGTGAACGAGGGAGAGCTGGAGTTCCAGTTCTCGGACAGGATCTCGGTCTTTGACGTTATTGTGCCCACCCGCATTCCCAGGAAGGGAGAGGTCCTCTGCAGGATGGGTGCGCTCTGGTTCAGCGAGCTCAAGGACCTGGGTATCAGAACGCATTTTCTCGAGCTGAAGGGTCCAGACAGAATGAGGGTGAGGAGGACGAGGGTACCGAAAGAGTACGAGGGGCTTCCTCGATCCAACTACATGATACCGGTCGAGTGGATAAACAGGCACTACGTGGCGGGCTCGCTCCACAGACGACTGCAGGACGGGGGCATAGCGCCACGCTCCCTGGGATTCGAGACGGATGACGTTCCAGCTTATGGTGAGATGCTTCCGGTCCCCTTTTTCGAGCAGACGACCAAGTTCGAGAGCCATGACAGGGTCATCGACAGGGAAGAGGCCATGAACCTGAGCGGAATGACGGAGGACGAGTACAATGAGGTCAGGGACTTGGTCTTCATGATCGACGACCTGATTGAGAACAGAGTCAAGGGTGCGGACCTCACTCACGTGGACGGGAAGAAGGAGTTCGCGTTCGACGGGGATCGCAACCTGATGGTGGTAGACACGTTCGGGACGCCGGACGAGGACAGATTCTGGCAGAGGAGCAAGATGGACGAGGGCATGTTCATCGAGATGAGCAAGGAGCCCGTGAGGAAGTACTACGAATCGACCGGGTACCTCGACGACCTTACGAGAGCCAGGGACAAGGGCATGCCAGATCCGCCGATCCCTCCCCTTCCGGACGAGGAGGTCGAGTCCATATCTGGCCTCTACGCTGACGTCTATGAGCGGATAACTGGAGAACCTCTGTGAGAACCTGGAGTTGATTGGATGAAGTTCCACGAGTACAAGGCAAAAGAGCTCTTCGGAGACTACGGCATTCCCGTCCCAAGGGGCGTACTTGCCACGAGCGGGAAGGACATCAAGGGACTGGACTATCCAGTTGTCGTCAAGGCTCAGGTTCTCATCGGCGGGAGAAAGAAGGCCGGCGGCGTGAAGTTCGCGGATTCCCCTGAGGAAGCTTCCCGAGCGGTCGACGAGATTATCGGGATGGACATCCGCGGATACGAAGTGCGGCAGGTTCTCGTGGAGGAGCGCGCGGAAATCTCGAAGGAATACTACCTCGGAATCACGATAGACAGGGAGGAGAGGGCCCCGTTGCTGATGACCAGCGCGGAGGGCGGCGTCGAAATCGAGTCCGTTCCAGACGACAAGATACTCAAGAGGCACATCCCGCCCTTCTCGGTTCTCCCGTCCTACGTGCTGCGGGACGCATCCAAGTTCCTTGGGCTGGCGAAGGAGGAGGGGAAGGCCTTCTCCGCGATCGCGAGGGCGATGTTCCGCCTCTTCGAGAAGGAGGACGCCGAGCTCGTGGAGATAAACCCGCTCGTGCTCACGTCAAAGGGAGAGTTTGTTGCGGTGGATGCGAAGCTCACGTCCGACGACAGTGCGCTCTACCGCCACAAGGAGCTCCAGGGTATGGAACAGGACCTCACCCCGCTCGAGAGGGAGGCCAAGTCCAAGGGGATAGCCTTCATCCAGCTGGACGGAGACATCGGCGTCATCGCCAACGGTGCCGGTCTCACGATGGCCACGCTTGACATGATAAGCCTCAAGGGAGGCAAGGGTGGGGTCTTCCTCGACCTGGGCGGCACGGACGACCCAGAGAAGGTGAAGGAGGCGTTTCGGCTCATGAAGAAGGCCAAGCCCTCGGTCATCTTCCTCAACATCTTTGGAGGCATAACTAAGTGCGACTCGGTCGCGCAGGGCGTGAAGGAGGTCCTCGACGAGGAGGGAATCGACGTGGCGGTCGTCGCAAGGATAAAGGGCGTGAACGAGGACGAGGCAAAGCAGATACTGAGAGACGCTGGATTCGTTGCGGTAAGCTCGTTGGAACGGGCGGCCGAGGAAACCGTCCGACTGAGGGGATGAAGATGTCAATACTCGTCGACGAGAACTCAAGGGTCATCATCCAGGGAATCACCGGCCACCAGGGGATGTTCCACGCCAAGGCCATGCTCGGCTTTGGGACCAAGGTCGTGGCGGGCGTGACTCCGGGCAAGGCCGGGGAAACGGTCCACGGCGTTCCTGTCTTCGATTCCGTTCACGGGGCGGTCAAGTCAACGGACGCGGACACGTCCATGATCCTCGTCCCCGCCCCTTTCGCCCTCGATGCCTCCTTCGAGGCGATCGACGCTGGAATAGGACTCATTGTGATAATCACGGAGAGAATACCATTCCACGATGCGATAAGGATCGTGGCATATGCGAGGCAGAAGGGAACGACCATCATAGGCCCGAACTGCCCAGGAGTGATATCGCCTGGCAAGTGCAAGGTCGGGATCATGCCGAGCGGCATCTTCGAGCAGGGAACTGTGGGAGTGGTCTCGCGCAGCGGGACGCTCACATATGAGATAGTCAACGCGATAACCGAGAGCGGTCTCGGTCAGAGCACTTGCGTGGGCATAGGTGGCGATCCTATAATCGGCTCGAACATAGTCGAGGTACTGAAGATGTTCGAGGGTGACGAGGAAACTGAGTCCATCGTCATAGTGGGCGAGATTGGCGGGACCGCGGAGGAGAACGCCGCCGAGCACGTCAAAGGGATGAGGAAGAGCGTCTACGCGTACATCGCGGGCCGCACGGCGCCCCCGGGCAAGAGGATGGGGCACGCCGGTGCCATCATTGCGAGAGGCAAGGGGACCGCGGAGAGCAAAATCGCCGCGTTGAACGAGGCCGGTGTCGATGTCGCGAAGCACCCCGCGGAGATCGCGGAACTGATCAAAGGAGGATAGGTGGGGTTCGGGATGCTGCCAAGGAAGATCGTCGTCCCGTTTGTGATAGTCATCGTCATTGTTGTGGTCATTTCAGTAATCGCCCTGTCCGGCAATCAGGAACCTGAGGACAACACCCCTCCTGGCAAGGTGAGCGGGCTGAACGCCATTGACCAGCGGAACGGAAGAATCCTCCTCGTTTGGGATGCCGCGCACGACGATGTGGAGGTCGCATTCTACAACGTCTTCAGGGACATGAACAAGTTGGAGAAGAGGCCGTCCGTTCCGATAACCGTCGACGATCCGGGAGACGTTCGGGCCCCCCACGAATACCGAGTCCAGGCTGTGGACGAATCTGGAAACGAAGGCGACATCTCAGACGCGGTCAACATCTCATCTCTCCCGAGCGATATCATCGCCCCGTCCAAAGTTACGAGCCTCACGGTTCACACCTACGATAACCAGTTGAATCTCACCTGGGAGGAGGCGTGGGACAACGACAGGGTATCGGGATATCATGTTTACAGGAACGGGAAGGTCCTCGACTTCCAGCCCTCAAGGCCGCTGTACTACGATTTCAACGTCACGCCGATGCTGATCCACTCGTACCGAGTGAGCGCGGTCGATGCCTCTGGGAATGAGGGTCCGCTCTCAGCTGAGACCGAGGGCTATCTCCCGCCAGGAAGAGTAGGACAGATGGCTCTTGATTTCAACCTGACGGACGTATACGACAGGGACTTCAGCCTGAACGATTTTCTGGGAAAGGTCGTGCTTCTCGACCTCATGACCATCTATTGCGGCGCTTGCACAGACCAGGCATTGGAGCTAGTCGCCGTGTTCAACAACTACTCTCCAGATGACTTTCAGATGATATCGATTGATATATCTCTGGATGCGGACCCCCAGGACCTCATCATATTCAAGGAATCTTTCGCGGATGACTGGTTCTTCGCCGTGGACACAGACAATGTATCCGAGAAGTACAGCACTTGGGGCGTACCCATGGAGATAGTGATTGACAGATCGGGCGAGATCGCCTACGTCCATGTTGGTCTCGTCTCCGCCGAGGAGTTGGAGGACGTAATCGACCCCCTCATCACGACCTAGCGGTTTTGCCCGTTGTCCCGCCAGACGGCCCTGGGATTCCGTTTACTGGCTCGAAACTCAGCGGCAAACGGTTATATATCGAGTCTTTCATGAATCGAGACCGTGAGCAAGCTCGTCATATCCGAGAAGAGTTCCTCGGCACGGAGAATAGCGACCATCCTCTCCAACGGGAAGTCCAAGCGGCAGAGCATCGAGAGAGTCTCCTCGTATCACTTCGAGAGGGACGGTGAGGATTACTCCGTGATCGGTCTCAGGGGACACATCGTCGGCATGGACTATCCCGAGGAGCTCAACAGCTGGGCGGAAATCAACCCGAAGGACCTCGTGCGGGCAAAGCCTGAGAAGAAGATAATCATGAAGTCCATCGCCTCGGCCCTCAAGACCCTAGCGGAGGGAAAGGACGAGGTCATAGTGGCGACGGACTACGACAGAGAAGGGGAGCTCATAGGGGTGGAGGCCCTCGATATCGTGAAGGAGGTCGCCCCGAAGGCGGAGTTCAAGCGGGCGCGATTCAGCGCTCTGACGAAGGTGGACGTCGAGAGAGCGTTCGATGAGCTGACCGAGATAGATTACGCCCTCGCCGAGTCCGCAGAGACGAGGCAGGTAATCGATCTCGCATGGGGGGCGACCCTCACCAGATTCATCTCTCTCGCATCCGGTCGACTCGGGCGGGAGTTCCTTTCAGTTGGTCGCGTCCAGAGCCCGACATTGGCGCTCATAGTGGACAGGGAGAAGGAGATCGAACATTTCGAGGCCAAGCCGTTCTGGGACATACGCGCGACTTTCGAGAAGGGTATTGAGTTCACTGGACGGCACTCACACGGTAGATTCTGGAACAAGGTCGACGCCGAGACCGTCCTGAAGTCTGCCGACGGTGCGAAGACGGGAAAGGTGCAGCTATACGAGGCCAAGGAGGCCCCGGAGAGGCCCCCCGTTCCGTTCAACACGACCATCTTTCTGATGGAGGCCAACCGCCTCGGGTTCTCGGCCTCCAGGGCGATGAGCGTTGCGGAGACCCTCTACACGAGCGGATGGATCAGCTATCCCAGGACGGACAACACCGTCTACCCGCCAACGCTCGGTCTCAAGTTCCTATTGGAGAAGCTCTTGGGTTCCGCCTTCAGCAAGGAGGCGAAGGAACTCCTCAAGCAGGAGAAGATCGTCCCAACAAGGGGAAAGAGCTTCGCGACGGATCACCCGCCGATACACCCCGTGAGAGGCGCGAAGAAGTCGAAGATAACCGGCGACAAATGGACTATCTACGAGCTCGTCTGCAGGAGGTTCCTCGCAACGGTGGCGCCCCCCGCGCTGGTCAAGACGTCAAAGGCCGAGATCGATGTCAAGAAGGAGGTTTTCGTCTGCGAGGGGCGGGAGATACTTGACCCGGGTTGGAGGAACTACTATCCCTATTATCCAGCCAAGGAGTCCGACCTGCCGGAGCTGTCCGAGGGGGAGAGCATCAAGCTACTGGGAGTGAACATGGAGGAGGACAAGACCAAACCTCCGCCGAGGTTCTCACAGGGAAAACTCATCCAAGAAATGGAGAGGCTAGGTCTCGGCACCAAGAGCACGAGGCACGAGATAATAAAGAAGCTCTACAACAGGAAGTACGTCGAGGGAAAATACCTCACGCCAACGGTCTCTGCGAGAGCGGTCATAGATGCCCTTGGGGACCACAACGTCGGGATAGAGAAGCCCGAGATGACGAATCTGCTGGAGAAGGATATGCTAGAGATCGCGAACGGAAGCAAGAGCGGAGGACAGGTCGTCGAAGAATCCCAAGACATCCTCGAAGAGGTCATGGAGACCCTCCAGTCCAACAGAAAGGAGATCGGCGGGGAGATCAAGAGGGCTCTCAGGATGCAGAACTACATAGGAGTCTGCAAGTCCTGCGGCGGAGACCTGAATGTGATCAGATCCAGGGCGGGCCAGAGATTCGTTGGCTGCTCAGGCTTCCCGGAGTGCAAGGTCACGCATCCACTGCCACAGGCGGGGAAGGTAATCCCCACGATGGAGACGTGCGAGGAATGCGGCTCACCGATGATAGAGATCACAGAACGGGGAGGCAAGGAGAACATTTGCGTTGACGCCAAATGCCCGACGACAAGGGAGAGGAACCTGCTCGGCACGTGCAGCAAGTGCGGAGGCGACCTCACAATCAGATACTCAAAGAGGGGGAAGAGGTTCGTCGGCTGCTCCAGCTACCCGAAGTGCACCAACTCGTTCCCGCTCCCACAGAAGGGGTACATCCAACCGACAAAGGAGACATGCGACACGTGCGGATCCCCGATCATCACCGTCCTCATGAGGAACAGGAGAAAATGGACCCTCTGCGTCAACCCGGACTGTAAAACGAAAAAGTTCAAGCAGGCCTGATTACTGCCTTCTGGGCTCCTTCGCCTTCGGGCGGAGCTCCTTGCTCCCGCACTTCCTGCATCTGGTTGCTCTCATTGCATTTCGTGCGTAGCACTTCATGCATATCATCTTGGCGAGCGTTCTTGCTTCAGCCTCTGGAAAGCGGGCCATGTACCTTATCGCATATTCGCTTTCCTATTAAACCCTTGCTCCATCTCAAGCCCAAGAGCCCGTGGCACCAGTGCCGAAGGATGCGCAAGGAGAAGGCTTTTTGCCCGAATGCCGATTACTCACCGGATGCGGACGATCGGTCTCGTTGTCAATCCCATTGCGGGAATGGGCGGTCGCGTGGGCCTGAAGGGAACGGACGGTGTCCTCGAGAAGGCGCTGGAGCTGGGCGGAAAGCCCGTTGCGCCAGAGAAGATGTCCAAGTTCCTGGACACGCTCTCCTCCCTGCTGAAGAACGAGAACATCGATGGAATCGAGTGGCTCACCTGCGGCGGGTCGATGGGCGCGAGCTACCTTGAGGAGTTCGGCAAGGGGCCCTGGGAATGGGAGGTCGTCTTCAAACCAGGAGATCCCACTGCCGCAGAGGACACGAAGGATGCCTGCAGTGTCTTTTCGGAGAGAGATGCGGGGCTCATAGTGTTCTGCGGCGGGGACGGCACCGCCAGAGACATCTGGAAGGTCGTCGGGAACGAGATCCCCATGATAGGCATCCCGTCTGGTGTGAAGATGCACTCCGGGGTCTTCGGAATGAATCCAGAAGCCGTGGCATTCATCGTGCTGAGGCTCCTCTTGGGCGAGCTGGATGTCGCGGACGGTGAGATCCTCGACCTGGACGAGGAGAGATATCGGGCGGGAGAGTGGCACATCCGGCTCTTCGGAATCGCGAGCACACCGAACGAGCCCAGCTACGTCCAGGTCGGGAAGATGCACGCCGAAGCTGTTCCAGAGGAAGATATGAAATCCGAGCTAGCGGAGCACGTCGCCGAGGACATGAGCGAGAACAAGGACACCTTGTACATACTCGGATCGGGCTCCACTGTCGCCGCGATATCCAAGGAGATAGGCGTGGATTGCTCGCTGCTCGGCGTGGACGCCGTCTATCGGGGTGAGCTCTTGGAGAAGGATCTTAACGAGGATCGGCTCCTTTCTCTCCTCGACCAGTACGAAGAGGTCAAGCTTGTCCTCACTCCGATAGGCGCCCAGGGCTTCATCCTGGGCAGGGGGAACCTTCAGCTCTCTCCAGCGGTCATCAGGAGAGTGGGCCTCAACGATATCGTGATAATCTGTACGCCAGGGAAGCTCAGGAGAACGCCCTTCCTCAGGGTTGACACGGGCGACAGCGACCTGGACCGAGAGTTCAGGGCCAGGGAATACCTCACGGTCGTGACGGGCTACAGAACGATGAAGCTATGGAAAATCGCGCAATGAAAGGGCTTATGAAGGGGAAGGCTATACCACTTTGCCAATACTTAGGGGGAGGTCATTTTGCAGGAGAAGATGAAGGCCATTGTGAAGGTGCGACCAGAAGAGGGCGGCACGGAGATGCAGGAGGTCCCGGTGCCCAAGCCAAAGCGCAATGAGGCCCTGATAAAGATGGAAGCCGTCTCCATCTGTGGGACGGATGTGCACATATACGAATGGGATGACTGGGCTTCGAAGAGGATCAACGTCCCGCTGATTTACGGTCACGAGTTCTCGGGCGTGATTGAGGAGCTCGGAGCGGACGTGATGGGCTTCGAGAAGGGAGACAGGGTCTCAGGAGAATGCCACGTCCACGACAACACGTGTTTCCAGTGCAGAACTGGCAACGCCCACATCTGCGAGAACATGAAGATATTCGGCGTGGATATGACAGGGATATTCGCGGAGTACTCCGCGCTCCCGGCAGCGAACCTGCTCAAGAGCGGCGATATGCCCGCGAAATTCGTCACGATCCAGGACCCGCTGGGCAACGCCGTTCACACGGTCTTCACCACAGACGTCCCAGGAAGAAACGTGGCCGTCTTGGGGCTCGGTCCGATCGGGCTCATGTCAGTGGCGGTCTGCAAGACTGTCGGTGCGAGAAAGGTCTTCGGGATAGGTCGAAAGAACAAGTACAGAATCGAACTCGGGAAGGAATGCGGGGCGGATTTCGCGCTGAGCAGCCTCACGGATGACGTCGAGAAAATAGTCGCGGACAACACAGAGGGGCGCGGTGTGGACGTGGTCCTGGAGATGACGGGGAACCCCCACGCCGTCAACCAGGGTCTGGACATGCTCAGGCCGGGCGGAACGTTGGCACTCCTAGGCGTGTTCTCGGGCCCATGGACGACAGACCTGAACGAGAAAGTGATCTTCAAGTACACGACGATCAAGGGCATCAACGGACGGTTGATGTTCGACACCTGGTACAGGATGCGCGGGCTCCTGGAATCGGGGAGCCTGAACCTCGATCCCATAGTCACGCACGAGATGAAGTTCGATCAGTTCGAGGAGGGCATGGCCGCCATGAGGTCCGGCAACTCCGGCAAGGTCGTCCTGTACATGGACTGGTTCAAACCATAAGGCAATGATTAATAGTGACGAATGCTTGAAAGGTGAAACCCAAAGGAGGTAAGAAGATGAGAGACCCAAGTGGATTCATGCGGGAGGAATATCAGACACTCGTTGAGAAGGGATTCGACTGGAAACTGCGCGTTCTTGAAGGCCCCTCCGCACCGAGATGCCGGGTGGATGGAAAGGACGTGATAATGCTCTGCTCGAACAACTACCTGAATCTGAGCAACCATCCGAGACTGAGGCAAGCTGCCAAGGAGGCCATAGACACTCACGGTGCGGGCTCTGGCTCGGTCAGACCCATCGCGGGGAACATGGACCTGCACATCAAGGTGGAGAAGAAACTCGCCGGTTTCAAGAGGACCGAGTCTTCGCTCATATACCAGACAGGTTTCGCTGCGAATGCAGGGCTTGTGCCGCAGCTGGCCGGGAAGGGAGATGTCATAATATCGGACGAGCTCAACCACGGCTCCATCATTGATGGCGTCAGGCTCACGAAGTCGGACAGGATGATATTCCCGCACCGCGACATGGGGGAGCTCGAGAATGTGCTCAAGGAGGCGGACAAGAAGTACAACAAGATACTCATCGTGACGGATGGCGTTTTCTCGATGGATGGCGATATCCAGCACATGGACAAGATACAAGACCTTGCCAATGAGGTTGGGGCGATGACCTTTGTCGATGATGCCCACGGAGAGGGCGTCATAGGACCCGACGGAAGGGGAATAGGAGCTCACTTCGACCTCTCAGGCAAGATTGACGTGGAGATGGGGACGTTCTCCAAAGCATACGGTGTCGTGGGAGGCCTCATCGCGGGATCCCAGGATCTGGTCAACTTCGCGCTGAACAAGTCTAGAACGTTCCTCTTGTCAGGATCCCACCCACCGCAGGTCGCAGCTGCACAGTACGCCGCAATCGACGTACTCGAGACAGAACCAGAGCACGTGAACAACCTGTGGGACAACACGAAGTACTTCAAGAACGAGCTCGACTCGATGGGCTTCGACACTGGTCAGAGCGAGACCCCGATAACACCGGTCATGGTGGGCGATTCCCACAAGGCCAAAGCCCTCTCGGAGAGGACTTTCGAGCTGGGTGTATTCGCACTTCCCATCGTGTTCCCGATGGTGGCAAGGGACAAGGCGAGAATAAGGACTATGATGAACGCCGGGCTCACGAAGGACGATCTCAACGATGCCCTCGCCGCGTTCGAGAAGGCCGGAAAGGAGCTCGATATCATCTAACCGCAGACGGCCCGAGAAGACATGTCCGAGATGATGCTGGCCGAGCCAGTTCGAAAGGTATTTATAGGGTCGACCTCACTACTGACTTTCGCCAAATGACCCCCACTTTGGGGGTCCTCTTAATGGAGGAGGACGGTAATGTCTCGAAGGTTTGTGATAGCTGTATTCGCTCTGTTCTTGGCCTTCACATGGAGTCTCGTGCAAGATGTCCCACAGGCAACTGCCGAGGACGAACCGCTCGGGGGACTATATGGAGGCGATTTCGTCGTTGCAGTACCGCAGGATGCGGTCTTCACTCTGGACCCCACCGGGGATCCGGACGAGACGAGCGAGCACATAATCGATCTGCTGTACGACCCTCTTGCTCGGATACATCCAGATACCCTTCTTCCGATTCCATGGGTGGCGTCGAGCTGGATTGTTGATGAGGCCAACGAGACCGTGCTTGTCACAATGAGAGACGATGTGACGTGGCACGATGGCACACCTGTGAGTGCTGATGATGTCATCTACACGTACACCGTCGATTATTCCGTGACCAAGGTGTCGGATGCGCAGGTCTTCTTCAACCTCTCTGCTAGCGATGATGATGGTAAGTTCTTGAGCATTGGTTTGACACGTCCCCTCATAAAGAGCGGTGATGTCGAGCGGGTCGAAGGGTGCGGGCCATTTGCGCTTGTCTCACAGGGCAGCGATGAGGTCGTCGTTGAGGCCTACGACGGGTACTTCGATGGTAGACCCTATCTGGACTCCGTGACCTTTCAGAAGTACGAACGGTTTAGTCATGAGACTGATGAAACGGCAGACGACATAATCACAGGAGGACTCGGCCTGATCGGATGGCCCCTGAGCATTGTTGAGAGCTCCGTCCTACTGAACGTGTCGAACTCCACGATAATCAACGCGGCATCTGTTGTCCTGAACCCTTCGTTGACGTTTCTCTACGCGGGAATCAACACGCAGAGATTTCCGCTCAATGAGACTGTCATAAGGAAAGCAATAGCAATGGTCTCTGACAAAGACCTCTGCCTGACACTGGAAAAGAACACTATCATCGCTGACTCGGTCATAAACCCAGCAAACTCATTCTGGCTGAACACCAGCGTCCCCAGGTATAGAGTCAAGAACAAGGTAGAGGGCGGAGCGAGTAAGGCGGACCTCGACGCTGTGAAGGTAATGCTGGACGAGTCTGGATACACGGACCAAGACTCTGATGGTTTTCGAGAATTGCCTAACGGATCGGATTTCAGTTTCGAGATCGTTTATCCTTCGGTGGATATCGATATCGCGAAGGATGGAATAACCAGCAAACTTCTGGATAGGCTCCAGACGATAGGACTTGACGCAAGAGGCAGGCCGATGGGTGAATGGTCGGAACTTGAATCTGAGATTCACTCTGGCAACTTCGATGTCTTCATACATGTTCTCGACGCAAGAAGAGACCCAAGCTTCATGAGAGAACTCCTGCACTCAGCCAGCCCAAACAACTACGTGGGATATCAGAACTCCGCTCTCGATGGGATTCTTGAAGACGCTGATGCTGAGATAAGCATGACTGTCAGACAGAGCCTGGTGAGGGATGCCCAGGGGTGGATCGCAGAGGACAACCCTCTGATTCCACTACTCCACTACGAGGTCCAGGAGGCAGTGAACAAGACGAAGTATACGGGCTGGGTGAACATGGTTGAGGGCGTGTACAACTTCTGGTCCTTCAGGAGTCTCCACCTCGCGCAGAGTGATCCTCCACGCGTATCAGTAATAATCCTCGCAGACCAGATCAGTTCCGGTGAGACTTTGAACGTGAGAGTCGAGGTGAGGCACCCAGAGACATTCGAGTCGATGGAAGGAGTCTACATTAACGTCACGGAATCGCTGGACCCCGACATGAGCTATGCAGAATACACTGATAGCAATGGTTCTTTCGAGTTCGTATGGACGGCCCCAGCCCTGACTGAGCCTGACACGGCAGTCTTCAGTGCTCGCGCGATCATGCCTGGTTTCCCCGAGGGCACGGCAGAGGGTGAGATCACGGTCTATCCAGGAGCTAGAACTCTTCGTGTTGACATGTCAATAAACCCCAAGAGCATGCCCTCTGGCGATGCCGCGACCGTCACCATTACGGTCAGAGACGTGCAGACGCTTGCGTTGGTTGAGGGTGCTGAGGTTAGTCTCTGGATAAAACCCGAAGGGCTTGAGGGAAGCCTGGGCAGCACCTCCGGGACGACTGATGCAAATGGAGCGTTCCAGACCACGTTCATGGCTTCAGTGACCGTTGACACGACCTTCTTGATTATCGGGGAGGTTTCGAAGACCGGGTATTCTGACGGAGGGGCTCAAACGGCCGTGTTGGTCGACAGGTCGGGAGGGACTGCCCCGCCCATGCCAGGACTCGATGCCGTTTCGATCATGCTGATGTTGATCGCTGTCACCCTTGGGTACGCCTACGTGAGAAGGACCAGAAGGAACTGACCGAAAAGGAAATAATCCGCCCCGGTTATCAGCGACACGTCATGACTGAAGATGTTTTGCTCAAAGGTGTCAGAAGATTCGAATGGGCGAAGACCCACATGGGGCTGTTGAGTGAGGTCCGAAAGAGGTTGAAGAAGGAACGTGCGTTCGAGGGGCTCAAGGTCAGCATGGCTCTTCATGTGGAGGCCAAGACAGGGGTCCTGGCATGGACACTGAGCGAGGCCGGGGCCGATGTGAGACTGGCCTCCTGCAATCCTCTGTCCACGGACGATTCCGTCTCTATGGCCCTGAGAGAGGAGTATGGTCTGGACGTCTTCGCAAAGAAGTGGGAGACAAGGAACGAGTACTACAGCAACCTGAACTCCGTTCTCGACCTGAAACCGGACTTCCTCATAGATGATGGGGGAGATCTGATCTTCTTGACCCACACGAAGAGAAAGGAGCTGCTGCGGTCGGTGAAGGGTGCGAACGAGGAGACGACCACCGGAATAATCCGCCTCAGAGCAATGGCTCATTCCGGAGAACTTGAGTTCCCGGTCATCTCGGTGAACGACGCACACATGAAGTACCTCTTTGACAACAGGTACGGAACAGGCCAGTCGACCTTGGACGGGATAATGACGAGCACGAATCTTCTGATAGCGGGGAAGAAATTCGTGGTCTCGGGCTACGGATGGTGCGGCAGAGGCATAGCAATGAGAGCGAAGGGGATGGGAGCGCACGTCGTGGTGACCGAAGTCAATCCTGTGAGGGCGGTGGAGGCGAAGCTAGACGGCTTCGAAGTCATGCCCATGGAGGAAGCCGTCAGAAGCGCGGACTTCATCGTGAGCGCGACCGGGTGCAAGGACGTGTTCACGGGCAAGCACCTCGACATAGTCAAGGACGGATGCATCCTTGCGAATGCTGGGCACTTCGACAACGAGATATCGAAGGAGGCCCTCTCGAAGGCCTCCAAGAAGGTCGAGAAGGTCAGGGAGTTCGTGGAGAGATACGACCTAACGAACGGGAAGTCCCTGTACCTCCTTGGAGAGGGAAGACTGATCAACCTTGTGGCCGGCCAAGGCCACCCCGTCGAGATCATGGACATGAGCTTCTCCATCCAAGCCCTCGCCCTTGAGTACCTCTCCAAGAATCACGAGTCGCTTGAAAATGAGGTGTACAATATTCCGAAGGAAATCGATGAGGAGGTTGCCCGCATCAAGCTCAAGACCATGGGAGTGAAGATAGACAGACTGACGGCCTCTCAAGAGAAGTACCTGACTGACTGGAAAGAGGGCACTTGACGAGGGATGGTAGCATGGCTGAGTTCTTCCTGGGAGTGTACGGCCACACTGTCCTCGACCACATAATCACGGTTCCACGACTTCCCCCACCCAATACGTCGATCGAGCTTATCGACAGACAGGTCTTCTTCGGCGGGACCGGTGCCAACATTGCGAGGACCGCCTCATCCCTCGGTGTGAGAACCGCCTTGTCCTCATTCGTGGGGGAGGACTTTCCCGCCGACTACGAAGAGGCTCTGAGGGCTGCGGACGTAGATATATCGGAACTGGTGAAGGTTGAAGGATACAGCACTCCAGTCGCCTGGATATTCTCGGACCAGGAGCACAATCAGGTTTGTGTGATAGACCAAGGCCCATATCGGGACTCGGGGACTTTCGACGTCCGTGAGAACACCGTCAGGCACTCCGAGATCGTCCACATATGCACTGGGAGGCCGGAATACTACATCAAGGTCATCGACCTCGCCCTCGAGCTGGGAAGGAAGGTGAGCTTCGACCCTGCGCAAGAGATCCACTATGTCTACGACAAGGACACGTTCAACCAGTTCCTGAGGCGGACGGACCAATTCTTTGCGAATGAGAGCGAGATCAGAACGGCGCTCAAGTTCACTGGATTGCGGAAGATGGAAGAGCTCGCTGAGATTGTGGACCTTCTCGTCGTCACATTGGGAGAGAAGGGGAGCCTCATTTTCCATGAGGGGGAGAGGCACGAGATTCCGGCGATAAGACCCGACAGAACCGAGGAGGCCACGGGTATGGGGGACGCCTACCGGGCGGGCTTCTACGCCGCGTGGAGCAGAGGCATGGATTTCATCAAGTGCGGGTGGGCAGGCTCGGCGACCGCAAGCTTCGCGATGGAGTCCCGGGGTGGGCAGACGAACGTACCGACATGGGAAGACGTACTTCTGCGCGTGGAAGAGAACCTCTAGGAGTTTCAGAATCCCGTCGGTAAAAGTGCGATTCTGGTGATAGCCAGTACCCACTATGACCCACATAGAAAGCTTTATAGACGGCGAAAAGCTTACGGTGCTCGGGTGAGATTGTGGCCATAGGTTTCGTCCTGATAAGTACCGCACCCGCGAAGGAGCATGAAGTCTATAATGAGCTCCAGTCGGTCGATGAGATAGTTGAACTTCACCCGCTCTTCGGGGAATATGACCTGATAGCCAAGATCGAGGCGGAGGACTTCAATGTTCTCGGTCAAGTTGTCGTGGATAAGATCAGATCCATAAGTGGTGTGATAGACACAAAGACCCTAACGGGAATCAAGTTCTAGGAGGACGAAAAATGATAGACATCAGTGCCGGGGAATTCATAACGATATTGATATTCTCGTTCGCCCTCTTCCTGCTAATAACAGGAGCCTTCACGGCATACTTCGGCAGCGGGAAGAGCAGGAAGATAGGAGCAGGTTTGCTCGCGGGCGGACTCGTGATAGGAATTATCTGGGCATACCTTGAGTGGCAACAGAAAAGCGCGTTGGGCGATTTCCTGAGTGTCAACGACCTGGGGAGCCTCATCGTGGGATCCATATATGTTCTGGTCGCGGCTCTAATCGGGGCGGGTTTGGCCATAGGCCTGTTCCTTCTGACCATAATGAAGTCCTAGCCTCAGAAACCCTTATCTGTTTTCTCGTGTCTTCGGGTAGTGAGAACTATGTCTGTCCTCGTGATACTCGGCAGCAAGTCCGACAAGAAGATTGGAGACAAAGCCATCGACATTCTCGCGCAGTTCGGCGTGAATTCCAAGATGATTGTTGCGTCGGCCCACAGATCGCCCGAGTATCTGCACGATGAGATCGAAAGAAGCGATGCCAAGGTCATTATAGCGGTTGCCGGTCTTTCTGCGGCGCTCCCTGGTGCCGTTGCTTCGAAGACGATACGCCCTGTCATCGGAGTGCCGGTGAGCGGCAAAATCAGCCTTGACTCCCTCCTCTCCGTTGTGCAGATGCCCCCTGGGATTCCCGTTGCGGCGGTCGGGCTGGACAGGGGAGAGAACGCGGCCATTCTGGCGGTCGAGATTTTGTCGATATCCGACGATCAGCTGAGAGAGAAGCTGGAGAAGCACAGAAAGAGGCTGAAGGAGTGGACAATCGAGGATTCCAAGTCAATCGGTGATTAGTTGTTCGATCCGGAGGAGTTCATCGAAAAGCAGGCCGAGGACCTGGCGGCAGAGGTGGATGGGAAGGCCATAATAGGCGTCTCTGGGGGCGTGGACAGCATGGTCGCCGCAATCCTCATGGACCGCGCGATAGGCGAGCGGCTTTTCGCGGTTTACGTCAACAATGGGTTCATGCGCAAGAACGAGGACGCTGAGGTCGGCAAGGCTTTCGACGCGACCGGGGTGAAGTACAGAATCGTG
>JAJISE010000022.1 GCA_022848865.1 Candidatus Thermoplasmatota archaeon
AGGACCGGTTCCTCGATGCGCTCGAGGGGGTCACCGATCCAGAGGAGAAACGGAAGATCATAGGGAGCAAGTTCATCGAGGTCTTTGAGCGGGAAGCGATTGATTGGGGAGCTGCGTATCTCGTCCAGGGAACAATCGCCCCAGATTGGATCGAGAGCGGTGGTCAGCTCCGCGATACCATCAAGTCTCATCACAATGTGGGCGGCCTTCCGTCCTCGATGAAGCTCAAGCTGGTCGAGCCCTTGAGGGACCTCTACAAGGACGAGGTGAGGAAGGTGGCAAGGTCGCTGGGCATATCCGTTTCCGAGAGGCAACCATTCCCCGGTCCCGCACTTGCCATAAGGATACTCGGCGAGGTTACCCCAGCAAGAGTGGAAGTGGTCAGGGAAGCCTGCGCGATAGCTGAGGAGGAGATTGAGAAGGCTGCCGAATCAGGGAAGATGGACGTCCCGTGGCAGTACTTCGCCGTCCTTCTCCCGCTCAAGTCCGTGGGCGTCCAAGGAGACGTGCGTGCCTACGGGAACACTGTCGCCGTTCGAGCCGTGGAGTCCGTCGACGGCATGACTGCCAATTATATGCGCATTCCACATGACGTTCTCGAAACGATTTCCGTGAGAATCACAAACGAGATCAAGACTGTCAACCGAGTCGTCTACGACATCACCCACAAACCGCCCGCCACAATAGAGTGGGAGTAGCGGTCAAAGGTTTATATTCTGTTTCTCGATGACCTTATGTGAAGGTATTCGTCATCGACAACGGCGGACAGTGGACGCACAGGGAGTGGAGGGTCCTGCGAGACATTGGCGTCGATACGAAGATTATTCCAAACACGACCCCTCTTGACGAGATCGATGCGGACGGTCTCGTCCTTTCTGGCGGGGCGCCCAGCGTCGGCTTGGAAGTGGACAAGATGGGCAGAAACAGCGAATATTTGGGGAAGGCGGACATACCCATCCTAGGCATCTGCGCAGGCCATCAGTTCATGGCGATATTCTTTGGCGGGAAGGCAGGGGCATCTGGAATCCCTGAGTTCGGCAAAGCCACGATAATCGTCGATGAGGAGGACGATCTCTTCGTGGGCTTGCCGAGGAAGTTCGAGGCATGGGAATCCCATAATGACGAGGTCAGCGAGGTTCCGCGCGACTTCATCGTCCTCGCTCACTCGGAGAACTGTCCGGTCCAATCCATGAAACACGCCGAGAGGCCCCTCTACGGCCTTCAGTTCCATCCTGAGGTCGAGCACACGGAGCACGGCTACGAGATATTCAAGAACTTCATCAGAATATGCGAGGAAGAATAGATGGACAGGGCCAAGGTCATAAAGGATGCTCTGGAGCGCAGGAGAAAGAACGAGACGCTCGAGAGGGCAATCGGAAAGGCCGTGAGGAGATCTGGCGGGAAGTACGAGGACTACATCGAGGTCATGTCACGCATAAGGGAGGTGAGGAAGGCGGAGGGCCTCACCCTCGAGGAGGCCGCTCGCGAAGTGGCGAGCGTCCATCAATTGTAAATCTCTCTGTTGAGAATGTGCGTTGGTCTTTCACTGTTCAGAACCTTCAGCACCTGTTCAGCGACAATCTTGCCCGCTCTTACCTGAGCCTCCTTTGTCGACGCGCCCAGATGAGGCGTCAAGTGAATGTTCTCGAATCTCAGAAGCGGACTATCCATAGGGGGTTCGTTTTCGAAGACGTCAAGAGCTGCACCTGCGATGAGTCCATCCTTGAGCGCGTCTGCAAGTGCGGCCTCATCCACAATCCCGCCCCTCGCGCAATTGACCAGGTATGCTGTCTCTTTCATGGTCTCCAGTTGTTCCTTTCCGATGAGACCCCTAGTCTTGGACGTCAGAACCGCATGGATGCTCACGAAGTCCGCTTCCTTCAGAAGTCTCGGAAGCTCAACCAGTTCCACTCCAATCTCTCTAGCGATCCTCCCCTTCAGATAAGGATCGAATGCGAGAATCCTCATTTCGAACGCCTTTGCCCGCTTTGCGACTTCGGCACCGATCCTCCCGGCACCCACGAGACCAAGGACCTTGTACTGAAGCTCCGTTCCAATGAACTTCTTCTTTTCCCATTTCCCGGCCCTCATACTTCGATCGGAGAACACGAGGTTCCTTGCCAGCGAGATCATGTGCCCCATCGCCAGCTCGGCGACGGACACGGTGCTCCCCCTTGGCGAGAAGACGACCGGAATCTTCCTGGCGGTCGCTGCCTTGACATCGATGTTGTCCACCCCGACGCCCGCTCTTCCGATGACCTTGAGGTTCTCTCCCTTCTGGATGACGTCCCCGGTCACCTTCGTTTTGCTTCTCACGATTATGGCGTCATAGCGACCGATGTGGCTGAGCAGCTCGATCGCTCCGTAATCCATCACATCGACTTCGTGCTTGGCTCTCAGAAGGTCGATTGCCTCCTCCGCGATTGCATCGTTCACAAGGATCTTCATTTGACCACGGGGGGGGAAATGGTCTGCAATATAAAAAGCCGAGGTCATCCCAAAAGCCCGGGAATGAAAAACACCATACTGACGATTAGTACGACTACCAGAACTATCGCGAGCACGATCGCGATCATGGACATCTTCACGTCCGAGCCCACGATTATCGGGATTGGTCCCAGCATCACCACCCCGCCGAATCTCTTCTCGGGCCCTTCGGCGGGAGGGGTTCCTTGCCTCGCGGTGTCCGACCCTCCGGAAGGCAATTTCGCGGGGATCGAGCCCAGGAACCCGACGAAGAATGCACCGATCACGCAGAGAATGCCGAAGAAGCCCCAGATGTCCGATCCGACGTAGACAGGGAAGATCAGGGCAAGATAGACCGTCCCACCGCCCTCAGCCACGCTCACAGCCAGTAGCGCGATGCCCGAGATGAATAGCCCGAGAGCGATGAGGAACGCCTTTCTCATCAGGTTTCCTATTCTCCTGTGCGTATTAATCCTTTGGGTGGCCGTTCTCGGGGAGGTCAGATTAACCTTTTTATGTCCGCAAACGATTCCTCTTCCGAATGCTGGAGAACATCGTGGCCCAAATCTTCAGATCCCAGGGCTTCTCGGTAGAGCTTGAGAAGAACAGGATTCGGGCCCAGAAAGCTGGCAAATCGGTTTTCGTGGCGATCATTTCAGAGGGGGAGCTCGACACCTTCCTGGGAGAGGTCAGCAAGGAACCCTGGTTCAAGATCGCCATTCCAACGTACGAGTTCTCAGGCAAGGAGCAGAAAGCGGCTCTGGATCGCAAGGTCTTGCTCTGGGGACTCGATGAGGTGGAGGATCGCATAAAGGGGGAACTCTTCGAGGTGCTCGATCTCCCGCGGGATCTGGAGGAGGCGGAGAAGGCGAAAGAGGTGATCGTCAGACCGGTCCTCACAAAAGACGACATCAGAGAGATCGGAAAGAAGACGGTGAGAGGATTCAACTTCATGCTTCAGCTGGTCCCTCACTTCGTATATGAGTTCGAGAGCGTGTTGCATGTACATGGTGAGGAGGACAGGGTCGTGGACGGATGCATCGCCGTCAACGCCCTGACATCCCAGTGGGAGACCTGGGAGATGGACTTCGAGACCGTCGAGGCAATCGACACCACTCACGAGACCCTTGAGCCGAAGATTGATGAGGAGTCCGCCTCGGAGATTGCCAGAGAGGCCGCCCGCGAGCTCGGGACGAAGGAGGTCGAGAGCGTTCACGAGGCAGACCACGCAACGATAGTCGAGAGGAGAATCGAGAGCCCCGAGGAGAAGGACATCTCGACGAAACATGCGGGATTGGTCTACCTCCCAGTGTGGTGCGTCGAGGGCACGCTGGGCGCGATAATCGTGAATTCGAACACGGGGAAAATCGTCAGAGAGGACTACTACGAGACCTGACTCTTGATCTTCTCAATCTTCTCGAGGATTCCTCCCCAATGACTTCCCCGCCAGTAATGCTTTCCACATTCCTTGCATCGCCAGAACATGTCCCGATCAGTTAGGATGTCATCGGGCACATTGCCTTCTGCATCTCCCCGCCCGATCTTCTCGATCAGACCGTTGCAGGCAGAACATCTGGACATCGGTTCCTCGACTTCCAGGTTGAGCGCTCGGAGTACCTGGATGAGCTGGTCGTCGATGCCCCCGCTCTCCACGTACAGGGCTTCGACGTCCTTGTTGCCGCTGAGCTCCTTGTCTCTCGTCAGGATCACGCGGCCCTCGGACAGGGCGATTTCCTTCAGTTCCCTGTCGCTCACGGGGCCCACGAACCCCGTGTCGAACCCCAGGAACCTCAACCATTTTGCCAAGGTGCCGAGCATATGATCGCAGAGAAGCTTCACCTTTCCACCGCGTATTCAAGAAGCAGGCCCTCCCCGAGCGCTGTGTGCGCAACGAGTTCGAGTTTGGCAATATCGGCGAGGGAGTGGAACCCCTCTCCGTCCGCGGGGGTTGGTGAGCTCTTGCCACCGATGATGATGCTGCCAACGAAAACCTTGAACTCATCGACCAGTCGCTCGCGGAAGAAGGACCATATGACATCGCCGCCCCCCTCGACGAGCACGCTGGAGTGCCCCTTGTCGTGAAGAATGGACATGAGCTTCGTCAGATCGACCCTGCCCTTGCCGCACCTGATGGCTTCGGCCCCGCCAAAATCACGAGAGCATTCATCCGAAGTCACGACGATGGTGTCCGCATCACCGTCGAAGACGGCTGCGTCATCGGGCGTCCTCCCACTCGAGTCAAGCACCAGCCTCACGGGATTCCTGATCTCGGAAACGTGCTCGGGGCTGACCAGCAAGCTTGGGTCGTCCGCCAGAACCGTGCCAACGCCAACGATGATCACGTCAACGGAGTTCCTGAGCTCGTGGACCCGCCTCATGTCCTCGTCGCTCGAGATCCTCGTCTGCCTCCTCGTGGGAAGGGCTATCTTCCCGTCCGCGGACATGGCGCAATTGACAATGACTCGCGGTTTCACGATGTATGATATTCCCTTATCATTTAACGTTTTTCGAAGGGTGAGACTTAAATAGAGGCTCCCAGATTGAAGCGACGCTGACCATGGAGAACATTCACATATACGAGCTCAGGAGGATGGACCTGAAGGGGGCTACTGTCATAGATGGCTTTCCGAGCGTCGGTCTCGTGAGCTCGATAGTCGCGAACTACATCATAAACGCTCTCAACCTCGAGCAAGTGGCAATAATGGATTCCGTCTATTTTCCGACGGTCTCGCTGATAAGGGACGGAGAACCCATGAACCCCGTCCGCATCTACGCGGGTTCAAAGGAGGAGACCAAGGACAAGATCGTCGTGTTCATATCGGAGTTCCAGCCGCCACCGAATCTCATCAAGGTGATTGCGGCGGCCGTCATAGACTGGGCAGAGGACCAGAAGTGCAAAATGCTGCTGTGCCCCGAGGGCCTCGTAGTGGACAGGGAATCTCCCGCCGAGGACCGCACCGAGATAAAGGTCTACGGCATAGGAAGCACCAACTTCGCAGGCAACGTGCTCAGGGAGCATTCCATAACGGTCTTCGAGGAGGGCGTCATCACAGGGGTCGCAGGTGTTCTCCTGAACGAGGGGAAGAAACGGGACTTCAACGTCATCAGCCTACTAAGCGAGGCACACCCGGACTACCCAGATGCACGGGCGGCTGCACGAGTGATAGAGACGATCGATAGGATCTTGCTGCACACGGAGCTCGATGCGCAGCCTCTGTACGAGGAGGCGGAGAGGATCGAGAACCAGTTGAAGAGCATACACAAGCAGACTGCCACGGCAAAGAGGACCCCGGCTCCCGCTAGACCCTCCATGTACGGCTAGGCTGGATTTCTATTCTCCACCTTCCGTCGAGTTTCCTTGTCTGGAAGGAGGCATCAAGGAACTTCTCCAGCAACCACATGTGCGTCTTGGCATGACCTGTTATCTCCTTCACGACGAAGGTCGAGGGTCCGTCCGCGATTGCTAGATAGGGAAGGATCTGATCGGACAGATGTGTGTCGGCCGTCGCTCCTGCATCTCTCTCGCGAAGGAGAGAGTCCGCGGCGTTCCGGGCGACTTCCTCCGCCTTCACACCCCTCTCTGCCAGAGCGTCCGACCCGAGGATGATGTCTCCTGCCACTGCCCGGAGGACGACAGCGCCGCCCTGACCTGTGGCTCGGTCCTCCTTCAGGCTCTCTGTCCGAATCGTTGTCTCTGCGACATCCTCCAGCCCGCTCAGAGCCCTTTCCATTCTCTCCAAGATATGGCCTGGCAGGTTCCCGACGTGGACGAACCCATCGATCCTCTCCACGGGGGGTAGATCGGTCCATTCCTGTCCGCTCAACTCCTTGCACGGTTTCACGGTGACGCGGATGTTCCCGCCGCCTCTTGGGTAGTAGCCCCTTCTGACCTGCTCCACGGTGACGTCCCCGCCGATACGCCTGAGCACGGGCAGGAAAACATGCTCGAAATAGTCCCATGGCGGCGACCACCTAACGTCCGTACCGCCCGTCACGCTGATGCGACACCCGCGACCGGACGAAAGGGCGGGAAGAAGACATGCCTGGAGCACCAGTGTCACGCTCCCAGCAGTGCCTATGTCAAAGCGGAAGTCCCCGCCAGAGAGCTCGCCGGGGACGAAGTGTACCTCCATGGACCCCTTGTGCAGGTTCTCGACCTTCGCGCCGGACAGCTCTGCAACGCTCCTGATGGACGTGAGATGCTGGTTGGCCAATCCAGGTTTGGGTCTGTTGGCCCTTATGTTGAATATCCTGACATCCTTTCCGGTGAGCGCAGAGAAGGCCACGGCCATCCTGAGAATCTGACCTCCTCCCTCACCGTAACCTCCGTCGATTTCGATCAAGCTGTTCGGGTTCGTAATCCACCTCCTTAGATAACTTTTTCGCGTACCGTGACTGAGCAAAGTTCTTATCGTTGGGACTCTTTCGCGGAAATGGCGACATCAATGCCTGTGACGATCCACAAAACCGCTGAGGTCTCCACTCAGGCCGAGATAGGAGATGACACGTCGATCTGGAATGAGGTCCAAGTGCGGGAGGGCGCGAGGATCGGGAAGAACTGCAGGATAGGGAAGTGCGCCTACATCGGAAAGGACGTGGTTCTCGGCGACGGCTGCAAGATACAGAACAGGGCGACCCTCTATGAGGGTGTGACCTTGGGCGACTACGTCTTCGTGGGTCCGCATGTGACGTTCACGAACGACCTCTACCCCCGCGCTTCGGCGGATGATTTCGAGTTGGTCCCCACGCTGGTGGAGGACCACGCCTCCATCGGTGCTGGCTCGGTTGTGCTCTGCGGAATAACGATTGGAAGATACGCCATGATCGGTGCGGGGAGCGTGGTCACGAAGAGCGTCCCGCAACATGCCTTGGTCAAGGGGAATCCCGCGGAGGTCGTGGGACGCGTCTGCGAGTGCGGACACAAGCTTGGGGAGGACAACACGTGCAGCACATGCGGGAAGAGAATCGACCTGGAGGTGTGAAGTCCTGATTCCGATAGCGCGTCCCTTTCTCTCGGACGAGGAGATCGAGGCGGTCACCGAGGTTCTGAGATCTGGAATCCTTGCCAGAGGTCCGAGAGTCAAGGAGTTCGAGGAACGATTCGCCGAGTGCATCGGACGAAAGCACGCGATAGCGACATCCTCCGGAACGTCTGCACTCCACATATCAAACCTGCTCATGGGGATATCGGAGAACTCTGAGGTGATAATCCCCCCGCTCACGTTCTTCGCAACGGCCTCAACCGTCCTGTTCTGCGGCGGGCGCCCCGTCTTCGCGGACATCGACCCAGAGACGTACACTCTCGACCCAAGGTCCGCTAAGAGGAGGGTCACGAGTAGGACCAGGGCCATACTGCCTGTCGACCTATACGGACAGACTGCTGATTACGACGCGATCCAAAGAATCGCGGATGAGAATGATCTCAAGATAGTCGAGGACGCCTGCCAGGCTCACGGCGCGGAGTTCAACGGAAAGATGGCGGGAAGCTTCGGGGACATATCCTCCTTCAGCTTCTATGCGACGAAGAACATAACGACGGGCGAGGGCGGAATCGTTCTCACGGACGACGACCAGATTGCCGAGAGGGCGAGGCTGCTCAGGGAGCATGGTGAGGAAACGCACTACAACCACGTCCTGCTGGGCTACAATTACCGAATGATGGAGATCTCGGCGGCCATCGGAATCGTTCAACTTCGAAAGATGGACGAGATAGTCAGAAGGCGTCAGGAGAACGCGAGGATGCTTACCGAGGAGCTCGAGAACGTCAAGGGATTGGAAACCCCGATAACAGGGAAGGGCAGGGTCCATTCCTTCCACCAGTACATTATCCGCGTCAACAAGAAATCGCCCGTGTCCAGGGAGAAACTGATGGAGCATCTCCAGAAGAAGGGAGTCGGTTCTCGGCCAAGCTATCCGATCCCCCTTTACGAGCAACCTGTCCTGAAGAGCCTGAGGATAGCGGGCCAATGCCCAGAGGCCGAGAGGTTGCTGCCACAGCTGCTCGAGTTGCCCGTGCATCCCCACGTCAGGGCAGAGGACATCCAACTAATCGGGAAATCTGTCAGGGAATGCCTCAGGCCGTGAGACCCAAGCAAATGCTTTATCTAATGCCGTTCCTTGAGCGGTATCATGCTCAGAGTGGGAGTCATCGGTGTGGGCTCAATGGGACAGAACCACGCCAGGGTATTCTCGGAGATTGCCGACCTCGTAGGGGTCGTTGACAAGGACCGCGAGACCCGTAGGATCGCCGCCGAGAGGTTCAACACGGAATCATTCGAGAACTACGAGGACCTGCTGAAGAAGGGAGTTGACGCCGTGTCCATCGCCACACCAACGGCCCTCCACTATCAGGTCTCCAAGGATGCGATGGAGGCGGGAGTTCATGTTCTTGTCGAGAAGCCGATGTGCTCGACCATCGAGGAAGCGGGGAAGCTCGTGGAACTGGCCGAGTCGACTGGACTCACCCTCGCCGTCGGCCACATAGAGAGGCACAACCCCGTGGTCGACTTCGCGAAGAAGGGCATCAGGGACGGAAGGTACGGCGATGTGATCACAATATCCGCGCGCCGCGTGAGCAGCCTTCCCACGAGGATCCGTGATGTCGGAGTCATACTCGATCTGGGAATCCACGACATAGACGTGATGAGATACCTGCTCGGAAGCGAGGTCGCGAGCGTCTTCGCCAGCGGTGGAAGGATAAAACACGAGAGCTTCGAGGACCATGCGAACATCATGCTCTCCTTCGAGAACGGCACGAGCGGCCTAGTGGAAGTGAACTGGCTAACGCCCATGAAGGTGAGGAGGCTCTCTCTTACTGGCCTGAAGAACTTCGTGGAAATCGACTACATAACGCAGTCCATCTGGATCTCCTCCTCAAGCCTTGGAAGGCTGGACTCGTTCAATCTGTACCGCATCCCGCTGGAGTTCGACACGAGGAAGATAACGCTGGAAATGCGCGAACCGCTGAAGAACGAGCTCACGGACTTCATGGATGCGATCGAGAAGAAACGGGATCCGCTTATCAGCGGCAGAGATGGGCTAGGGACTCTGAAAGCTGTCATGGCGGCAATCGAGTCGCAGAAGTCCGGAAAGAGGATAGACCTCTGACTACTTGCCTATGGCCTTGTAGATCATTCCAATGGCCTGGAGTTGCGACGTGTGGAAGATGTTGCGGCCGTCAACGACGATTCTTCCTTTCATCTTCGATTTCAGCTCGTCGGGCGTAAGGTTTCGATACGCCTCGTGCCTCGTCACGAAGACTACGGCGTCCGCGTCGCGAAGGGCTTCATCCAGGTCCCTCGTCAGTTCGATCCCCTCGAAGCTGTCGACATAGGGATCGTGGATTGTCACCCTCGCCCCGCTTTCCTTCAGCTTCTCTATCACGGGAAGAGCCGGCGTGTTTCTGGCATCGTCCGAATCCTCGATGAAAGCGAAACCCATGACGGAGACATGCGAGCCTTGAAGATCCTGCCCGGACTCGCGAAAGGCCTCCTTGGTGAGGTCGAACAGATGGTGCGGCATCATATCGTTGATATCCCTGGCAATAGAGATGATGCTTCCCTCGGGGTCCATCCCCGCCCCGTACAGCAGAAGCCATGAATCCTTCGGTAGGCAGTGCCCGCCTACACCTGACCCAGGCTCGTGCATATGCCTGTTGGGTGATGTGTTGACCAACTCCTGCGTCTCGAAAACGCTAATCCCAAGATCCTCGCAGATGAGCGCGAGCTCGTTCGCGAACGCTATCTCGACATCTCGGTAGGCGTTCTCGGTCGTCTTGACGACTTCGGCGGTCAGGGCATCCGTGACAAAGAGCTTGCCCTCAGAAATGTGTGCATAGAGGTCTCTTGCCTTTTCAGCGCTCTCGGGGTTGATTCCTCCGACGATTCTGTTGCATTTTACCAGGTTGTGTATCAGCTTACCGACCTTGAGCCTCTCTGGACAGTGGGCGAGGCAAAAATCCTCGCCGGCCTTGAGGCCAGATTTCTCCTCCAGGATTGTCTTGACGACCTTTGACGTCGTCCCAGGAGCTATCGTGGATTCCACGGAGACGAGCGTTCCCTTGGAGAGGTTCTCACCGATGCTGGACAGCGCAGATTTCAGTGCCTTGAACCCGGGTATCTTGGTCCTCTCGTCTATCGGGGTGTCGACCGAGACAAGGATGGCGTCGGCTTCCTGGCACTTTGAGAAGTCATTGGTGGCCCTGAAGCCGTGGTTGTTGTGCGCCTCTTCGAATAGCTCTTTCAAACCGGGCTCCTTCCCGACTATGGGGCAGATGCCGTCATTGATCATCTTGATTTTCGCCTCGTTTATGTCAATCCCGACGACATCGAAGCCCTTCTTGGAGAACGTGCAGGCAACGGGGATGCCCACGTAGCCCAGTCCAACGACGGCAATCTTGGTCATGATGTCTCGTCAGAAGATTGAGCCCAGATATAAAGGTTTACGACCGTTCATCTGGACGCCACGTTGTCCAGCATTCTGGACCTTATGACCTTATATCCCTCTATGATGAATATAACGCTACTGCTGACGAGCAATATCATAACCCATTCCAGGATCCCGAGCGAGGCGGTATCGAAGACGGAATGCAGCGGAGGTAGGTACACGACGATGAGTTGCAGGATCGCAGAGACAAGCACGGCGAGGACCAGTTTGGGGTTCGACAGAAAGCTCCTCAGACTCAGGGGCTGTCTGGGTGACCTCACCGAGAACACAAAGAAGAGCTGAAACATCACCAGCGTCGTGAAGGCGACCGTCCTGGCCTCCCTCACTTCATGACCCAGATACGTGTAAAGCTGGAAAATCCCAAGCGTCCCGACAAGCATGATGACCCCCACCGAGATTATCATGAAGAGCATCTCACGGTTGATCGGGCTCTCCTTTGGATCCCTCGGCTTTCTCTCCATAATGTCCTCTGGGATTGGGTCAACTCCCAACGCGAGGGCGGGCAGGCCATCCGTAACGAGGTTTATCCACAGTATCTGGATGGGAATGAGGAACGGAAGTAGTTCGGGTTCTGCGAATAGCAGAGTCGCCATGAACATCACAAGGACTTCGCCGACATTAGCGGACAGAAGATAGGCGACGAACTTCCTTATGTTGTCGTATATCCCTCTTCCTTCCTCAGTTGCCTTCACTATGGACGCGAAGTTGTCATCGGTCAGGACCATGTCAGCTGATTCCTTGGCCACGTCCGTCCCACTTATTCCCATGGCGATTCCGATGTCCGCCCTTTTCAAGGCAGGCGCGTCGTTCACGCCATCCCCTGTCATCGCAACGACGTGTCCTCTCTCCTGGAGAGCGGAGACTATCCTGATCTTGTGCTCAGGAGAGACCCTGGCATAGACCGCTATCGACTCGACTTGATTCTCGAGTTCCTCATCGGACATCTTCTCAAGTTCGATTCCCGTGACAACTGAATAGTCGTCCTCTGCGATTTTCATCTGCTTCGCAACCGCCTCAGCAGTGAGCTTGTGGTCTCCGGTGATCATCACGACTCTGATCCCGGCCTTCTTGCTCTTGGCTATGGCTTCTATCGCATCCTTCCTTGGCAGGTCCATCATCGCGACCATGCCCAAGAATATGAAATCGGTTTCCACAGTATTCTCGTTAATCTCCTTGAGGTCTGAAGGGAGCGGTCTGTAGGCGAGGGCCAAGACTCTGAACGCTTCTGAGGCCCATTGCTCATTGAGCTCAAGAATCTCGCCTCTCATCTCATCCGTCATCTGGACGATTTCCCCGCGAACGAGAGCTCTCGAGGACTTCTCGAGGATCCTCTCAGGAGCTCCTTTCGCATGTGCGGTACTCTCTCGGTCCACTGTATGAACAGTCGTCATGAGTTTTCTTTCCGAGGTGAAGGGTATGTCCTTCCTTCTCGGATTCGCCTCCTGCACCTTCCTCACATCGAGGTCGGCCCTCATGCCAAGGACAATGAGAGTCCCTTCTGTAGTGTCCCCGAAAACCTTGTAGTGACCCTCTTCTTCCTTCAAAGAAGAATCGTTGCACAGGATTCCAGTGACTATCAGTTCCCTTAACCCTGGAATCCGTCTCGGGTCAATCTCCTCGCCGTCCCTGTGGAACTTACCAGCAGGTTCGAACCCTTCACCGGAGATTGTATACGTTGTCCCGTCCGCATAGACGCGTCTAATGTTCATCTCGCCTTTCGTCAGGGTTCCCGTCTTGTCTGAACAGATGACTGTGGCACTCCCGAGGGCCTCGACCGCTGGCAGATTCCTGATGAGTGCGTTGCGCTTCGCCATCCTCTGAAGTCCCAGCGCAAGACTAATCGTTACCACGGCCGGTAGACCCTCCGGGATGGCCGCGACTGCGAGGCTGACGGCCACGAGCAACATCAGCACATAATCAGCACTCCTGATCGAGCCCACCAAGAAGACCGCGATGCATGCAAACAGAACGCCAAAGGCAATCTGCTTCCCCAGCCTGTCGAGTTTTTCCTGGAGCGGGACCCTCTTCTCGGGCTCGGTCTGGACCATTCCCGCAATGGCGCCGAGCTCTGTCTGCATCCCAGTGGCAACAGCGATGGCAATCGCCCTTCCGCTCTCCACGATGGTCCCAGTGTGCACCATGTTCTTCCTGTCACCGATAATGACATCCCCTGGAATGGGTGCCGAGTCCTTGGAGATTGGAACAGACTCGCCTGTCAGAGAAGCCTCATTCACTCTGAGATTCGATTCCTCCTTGATCCGACAATCGGCCGGGATTACGTCCCCCATCTTGAGGGATACTAAGTCACCAGGAACGAGTTCGCGGGCCGGGATGAGGGTTAATTCACCGCCGCGCAGAACCGTAGCTCGCGGAGCCGCCATTGCCTTGAGCGCGAGAATTGCCTTCTCGGCCTTGTACTCCTGAACGAATCCGAAGACAGCGTTCAGGATGACGATAATCGTTATGACGATGGCGTCATATATCTCCTCCATCCCTTCCTCTTTCATTATTCCGATGACGGCTGAAATGATTGCGGCGATTATGAGAATGATGACCATGAGGCTCAGGAATTGCCTCAGGAATATCTTGAGTGGTGATGTCCGTGCGGTCTCGACCAGCTCGTTGGGTCCATATTGCTCGAGTCGCTGCGCCGATTCCTCGTTCGAAAGCCCCTCGGGACCAGTCTCAAGCTTCTTGGCAGTCTCAGAATGCGACAGGTTCCACCATGGCTCAGGCATTTGCATTCAAAATGCAATTGCCATATATAAACGGCACAGAATCAGTTGGTGCGGCTGCCGGGATTTGAACCCGGGCAATGAGGTTGGGAACCTCAGATCCTAACCAGGCTAGATCACAACCGCTCATGGAAAACGGGAGAGTCCCACACGCCTACTTGACCGTCTCCAGCTGGCTCATGATGTTCCATATGAGCGTCCTGCCGTGCAGAGGTATGTTCGGATCGTTCGCAAGCTCGTCGAGTATGAAGTTGGCTCCCGCGACTCTCACGTCCAGTGCCTCATCCCTACGAAGAAGTCTATCCTTGGCTTCAGTTGCCCCTCTTCTTATGTTCCGGGGAACGGAAGTGTCCTCTGCGAGTTGGTCGAGAGCGCCCATAATCTGCCTCAATCTCCCTTCCGCATCCACGGGACCACCTCACCATAGGTGATAGCCTTCTGCGTTTAAAAGCTTTCAATCGGGGGCGGGTTTTGCCTGGCCGCCTTCCTTGTATATCGTGACGACCATTAGTGTCTTGGTCTCCTTGACCCCCCTAATGGACGCCAAGGACTCAACGACGAAGTCCTTCAGGCCCTTGTAGTTGCTGAACCTCGCCTTGGCGACTATGTCCGTGTCCCCGGTCACCAAGAAGACATCCTCTACGATGTCGAACTCTGAGATCTTCGTGGCGACCTTGTCAGCCTCCTTCGTGTCGACCTTTATCGTTATGACGGCAGAGACCTGGTCCTCGCCGTAGTAGCTCGATATATATTGGTCCATGTCGGACTCCTCTTTCATCCTACCAACCCCATTGAGAATCTCAGTGGACTTTATTTAATGCTTTCTGAGAGACCGCAGAAATCCCAGAAACATTTTAATAGACCAATTGGATGACAAACTGGCCAGCTGACTGATATCAACCATCTGACCTACACATATACAGGATGGCTTCGTTTGAGCAAGGACGAGAAACGCAAGATGATCATCGAGAGCATCGTCGAAGGCCGGAAGATGGAGGCCTATGCGGAGCACAGGACGAAGGATATGCACGTCTGCTCCTTCTGTGACAAGATACTCTACAGAAGAACCCCAATGAAGAAGATCGGAGAGAAGTGGGTATGCATAGACTGCCTGCGACAGCTCAAGGAAATGCTGGATACACTGGAACAGTGGGAACAGGAAATCAGTTTGCAGAAAGAGATGAAGAAGCAGCTGGATGATGGGATGGGTCCCTAGGATTTCACACGGGTGCCGCACGACCTGCAGAAGACGTCGGCCTCATCGGGTTTCTTCCCGCAACCATCGCAGACAACGACGGCCTTGGCGCCGCACTTTCTGCAGAACGCGTCCTCCGGACGGGCGTCTGCACCGCACGAGGAACAGGTCTGTGCTTCTCGCTCGGCTCTAGCAGTCTCGGGTTTCACTCCGGAGAGAGCCTCCTCCGCGGCTTTCCTGGACTGGACCGCATAGGACAGCGCCTGAGTGTAGTCATCCGTACTCTCACATTCATCACAGAGCACGAGGAGTCTATCCGCCTCCGAGACATCCAGCCCCGACTCCCTCGCCTTCCCAATGGCCTCCAAGGCCAACGATCTGGAGAATCTGGATTCCATGTAGTTCTCCGGGAACTTGTCCTTGAGCACCTCCTTGGTCGTTGGCTCGGACTCGACGAAACCGTCCCGGGCGGCAGGTTCGGCTACAGTGGTGGGCGTCACCTTGACCGTCTTCATCAGGTCCTTGGCCTGATCGGTCATGTCGAGGGAGCCTCGGTAGTCCCCCCGCCTCAAGGCTTGGTCGGCTTGATCAAGCGTCTTGTTCACGTTGCTCAAGTTTGTCCCGTCCCGGGCGAGCGTGTTGCTGATTGCCCGAGCGTTCAGGATGGCGTTGTATGCCTGGTCCTCGAGCGGTTCCTTCTTGGAACGTGACATCCGCCTCTTGCGAAGAATCCTCATCTCGACTATCACCACGATGATGAAAATGACCATGATGACTCCGAGAACGAGCAGTTGTTCGATATAGTCCATTCGGTTCAAGTATTTTTATGCCCTGCCTCCTTAAAACTCTTTCTCTGTGGGAATCGCAGAGAATCTCGCGCCACGGCATATCTAGCTCGTGACTTCTGGCAGCTTGTCCCGCTCAAGGGCCATCTTCAGCTCCCTCGCGATTCTCCTGCCCGTGGACATGTCCGCCTCGATGTAGTCGGAGTATGGTGACCCGCTCACGAACAGATTGGTGCCAGCGACTATCCTTGATGATATCTCGAAGACCTTGATTTCCAGCTCATCCGTTATTATCGTCTCCAGACAGAAGGGGCCCACCATCCCGCCAAAAAGCTCGATCGACCGCTCGATTGTGGCCTCACCGATGTCGAATGCCTTCGGAAGCAGTGACTCGCGCAGCACTACTGGCACATTCCCGGTGACGATGAACGTGGGGAATATCCCGAGCTTCTTCAGCGCCTCCTGTGCACCCAATTTGTACATCTCGTCGATGTTGGACTCGTCCCGCCTGTCCATTCCCAGGACCTCGAGCGAGCCCGTGCTGAGCCTGTAACCCTCCTCCTTGATGGGCGAGAAGAAGAAGTGGATGTAATACCTCGTGCCGAGTATGTATTCCTGTATCGTGAAGGGCTGTTTATGGTCTATTCCCACCTTGAAATCGTGGAAGTCCTTCGCGATGAAGAACCCGCGGCCTCCCTTTGCGCCGTGGTACTTCACCAGGACCGGCCTGTCTATGTCCTCGGGCCTCTCTATCAACGCCGGCATGCCGATACCAGCCGACTCGAGCCACTGCCTCTCTTTCTCCCGGTCGGATTCCCATTCGAGCACCCTCCTGTTCCCGAACGTAGGAACCTGGAGGTCCTCGAAGACCCTTGGACCCACATACTCGACGAATGACCCGTGTGGAACGATGACAGCGTGTTTCGCGACGAGGTCGTCCACCCGGTCAGGAATCTCAGAGTAGTCATCAACGACGAGGTACTCATCCGGCTCCGCAAGAGGGAACGCCTTGAAGAGCTTGGGAACGCTGCCTACGGCGATTCCGAGGGTTCTGAAGCCCTCCTTCTTCGCACCGTGGAAAATCTGAAGGCTTGTATGAGAACAGACCGTGCAAATCGTCAGATCCTTCTCGTATTCCTCAAGGATACTGTTGATTGTCTGCTTGGGAACCATATTGATTAACAGCCTTGCGTTCTTAAATCTTTTGCGGCACCAGACCGCGAAGCGTCGGAGAACCCAGCATGGTGATCAGGACGATTCATCGGGTCTTCTTGAGCGTGATTCCCTTCTGATTCTGGAAATGGCCAGACCTCTCGTCGTACTTCCTTCTGGCGGGTCGCTCAAGCTTCTCGAAAACGACCTGAGCGAAGGTCTCCCCGATCGGCACGTCTATGACCTCTCTGGTCGAATTGAAGGCGGACAGTGTGAGGTTTCCCTCAAAGCCCGCATCGACCTTCCCGAAGGAGGCCATCACACCTCTTCTCGCCCAAGACGTGCGTATCCAGAGCTGTGCCGCAATGTCCTCGCTCATCTCAACCCGCTCTTTCGTCCCAATCGCGAACCAAGTCTGCGGAGGGACCTCTGCCCTTCCCTCATTCACGGTCCTGTCCACGCCGGAGACGAACACCTCTTCGATCGTGAGATCATATCCGTTGGGTGTCAGGTTCTCCTCTCTGAAGTCCGTGATCCTGAGCTTCCCCTCGCGCATGAACTCCGATATGTCCACGTCGGACAGGATTGTCATACAGGACGTATTCTGACTACAGGACTAAAAACCTTGCCCTTGCGCGAGGATTGGGACGGTATCTGGGAAAATGATAAAACACGAGATGACCTTACCCGGCTGAGGGTGACTACATGGACTTCGTGCTCACGGAAGAACAGAAGATGCTTCAGAAGATGACCAGGGACTTCGCTCGAGAGGAGGTCGGGCCTCACGTGAAGGAGTGGGAGGAACAGGGGGGCATTCCCCGCGAGGTTTTCGACAAGATGGCAAAGCTCGGAATGCTCGGCGCAACCGCTCCGCCAGAGTACGGCGGTAGCGGGATGGACCACGTAAGCTATCACATGATGACGGAGGAGATAGCCCGAGCGTGCTCGTCGCTGAGAACCGCCATATCCGTCCATATATCCCTTTGCCAGACCAACATAATGAAGTTCGGGAACGAGGAGCAGAAGAAGAAGTATCTCGTCCCGCTCGCGAAGGGTGAGAAGCTCGGGGCATGGGCGCTCACCGAACCGAATGCCGGGACCGATGCTGCAAACCAGCAGACGAGGGCCAAGCCAGAAGGTGACAACTACGTCCTCAATGGCACGAAGATGTTCATCAGCAACGGAAGCGTCGCCGATGTCGTCATCATATTCGCCCGCCTCCCGGGAACAGAGAGACGTGAGGGGATCTGCTCATTCATACTCGAGAAGGGTATGGACGGTTTCTATCCTGGAACGGTCGAGTCCAACACGAAGCTCGGACTGAGGGCTTCCCCGACTGCCGAGCTTGTCATGGAAGACTGTGTCGTGCCCAAAGAGAATCTGTGCGGCAGCGAGGGCCAGGGCTGGGAGATAGCCATGGACATACTCAACCACGGACGCCTGAGCGTCGCCGCTGGTGCGGTCGGAGTCGCCCGCGCAAGTCTCGAGGAGAGCATCAAGTTCGCCAAGGAGAGGGAGGCCTTCGGCAGACCCATCGCCAAGTTCCAGATGATAAGCAAAATGATCGCGGAAATGGCCATGAACATCGATGCCGGTCGCCTTCTGGTATTGAGGGCCGCGAGCCTCATGGACAGGGGCGAGGACCCCACGTTGGCGGTGTCGATGGCGAAGCTCTTCACGGCAGAGATGGCGATGAAGGCGGCTGACGATGCGGTCCAGATCCACGGTGGCTACGGATACTCCGGTGAATATTCCGTCGAGAGATACTTCAGGGATGCAAAAGTCTGTGGGATCTATGAAGGCACGAACCAGGTCCAGACGCTCATAATCGCCAGAGAGGTCTTGAAAGATTAGACCTGCAAGACCTGGTCCTAGGGATAGGTCCTTGTGAGGGTTCTCGGGAATGGGATGGCGTCCCTAATGTGATTGAGCTTGCATATCCACTGGACAATCCTATCGATTCCCATACCGAACCCAGAGTGGGGAATCGCGCCGTACCTTCGCGTGTCGAAGTACCATTCGTAGCTGCTTGGGTCCTCCCCCTCCTGGAGGAGGTTCTCCCTCATCTTCTCGATGTCGTTCTCCCTCTCCGACCCGCCGATGATCTCGTCGCCTATCTCGGGGGCAAGGAAGTCAAAAGCCAACGTCACCTTAGGGTCCTCGGGGTCGACCCTCTTGTAGAATGCCATCACCTGTCGTGGATAGTGGGTCACGACCGCCGGTTTGTCGAAGAACGCCATGAGCTCTCTTTCCTCAATCGTTCTCAGGTCCTTTCCCCATTCGACTTCCACTCCGGCTTCCTGGAGCTTCTCGAGCGCCTCGGAATACTTCAGTTTCAGGAACGGGGTCGTGATCTTCTTCAGCTCCTCGGGGTCCCGCCCAAGCGCCATGAGCTCGTCTGGCATCTCCTCGACGACCGTCTTGCAGATGTTGGAGATCAGGTTCTCGCCTATCTCTATGGCTTCGTCCATTCCCATCCAGGCCATTTCCGCCTCGGCGTGCCAGTACTCGGTGAGATGTCTCGTCGTCCTCGATTTCTCCGCCCTGAACGACGGGGCGACTGTGTATATCTTCTCGAGACCGAACATGGTTGCCTCTGCATAGAGCTGCCAGCTCTGTGTCAGGTACACCTTCCTTCCGAAGTAGTCGACCTGGAACTGGGAGGATCCGCCCTCACAGGCGGAAGGAGTGAAAGAGGGCGACTGTGTCTCGTGGAATCCCTGGCTCCTGAGATAGTCATGGATGGCCCCAAAAACGGACGAGCGGACCTTGAGCACGTTCGTCATCTTCTGCGACCTCACCCAGAGATGCCTGACGTCGAGAAGGAACTCCTCGCTCTTGTCCTTAGATATCGGGAACTTCTCCGAGAAGCTGACAACGCGGAAATCCTTGGCTCTTATCTCGTACCCGCCAGGGGCTCTTTCGTCCTCTACGACCTCGCCCTCCACTTCAATGGAGGACTCGACGAGTGCCTGCTTGGCTCCGGCGAACGCTTTCTCGGGAACGTTCCGCTTGTCCACGGTGACCTGGACCAGCCCGCTCGAGTCCCTTATGACGGCGAAGACAAGGCCTCCGCTGCTCCTCGTGCGGTGAATCCAGCCACGGATTCCGACGGCTTCGCCAGTGTGCTTCCCCCGCAGTATCTCCCGTATGGGAACCATGATTGGCGGCGATATCCCCTTTCTGCTAAATTAACTTCTGGTCTCGCCAAGATTGATATAAACAATCGGCTTTGAAGATGGCAGTGATAAGAAGGGCCACGCTCTCCGATCTCGAGGTCTTGTGCACACTCGAGAAACGCTGTTTCGAGAAGAAGAGGTTCTCAGAGGACCATATGACGTGGCTCCTAGAGAACCCCGACGCCACATCGTATGTCTACTACAACGAGGATGGGATTGTGGCATCAATAATACTCATGAGGCTGGGAAGGATCGGAAAGGTGGTCTCCCTCGGAGTAGCCCCGGGGCACAGGAGGAGAGGCATCGCGACGCAACTGATGGCCCTCGGAGAGAGGGAGATGAAGACTCACGGGGCGGCCTCGATGCGCCTCGAGGTGGGCATCACGAACGATGCTGCTATCATGCTGTACGAATCCCTGGGATACGAGATTGTGAGAGAGATGCCCAGGTACTACTCATGGGGAGAGGACGCCCTCGCCATGAAGAAACCGATGTAGAAAGGCTTAAATCCAGTCCCGGAAATCCCAAGAACCCATGCTCTCACTTCCGAAGAAGTTCTTCGTCACTTCGGGAAAGGCTTCCAGCAAGGTCACGGACCTGAACGCCTTCGATAGAGCCTTGCTGAGCGCCAGGATCGGAGAGCAGAATCTCGTGTCCGTTTCATCGGTTCTTCCCGCCGGCATAAAACAGGTGGAGCCTCACGATCTTCCGGTCGGCGCGATAACGCACTGCGTGCTTGCACAGATGAGAGGCGAGGAAGGAGAGATGATTTCCGCGGGCATCGCCTACGCCTTCAGGAAGGATGACCTTGGCGGGTATGTCTCCGAGGGGCACATCCACGGCACGAAGAAGGCCCTCAGGGAGATACTGGAGTGGAAAATGGAGGAGATGGCGAGGCTGAGGCAGCTCGAGCTGAAGACCGTCAGGTACAAGATAGAGGAGCTGTCGATCCCGATGGACCGCTATGGCGCATGCATCGCGGCCCTCATCTACTTGGACTAATGTACGGTGTCGTTGTTTGTTCACGTTGCAAGAAGGCGAGAGCGGTCAACCTGAGCCAGAAGACGTCGACCTGCGAGTGCGGGTCGAGAATCCCTATCCAACGGTCCAAGGCATACTTCGAGAGCGATTCCCAAAGGGAGGTTGCGGAGGCCGTGAGGCAGATGAATGCCCGCCTCTCCGGTGCCCCCCAGGGAATTGAGGGTGATGTGAGAGCCCCTGAGAGAAAGGAGGACCTGGAATCGGCATTGTCCAGCTTCTTTGGGGATGAAGTGATTACGAGAAGACGGCTGAGGGCGTTCCTGACGAGGTTTGGGGTCGGGGATTCGGACGAAGTGATAGACAGGCTCCTTTCGACTGGGGCGATGTTCGAACCCGAGAAGGATCATTTTCGCCTGGTGTAACGGGCCAGAACGAGAGCTACAAGAACAGCGATGGGGAATATCAGCATATCAAAGCCAGGGATTGCACCTCCTTCGCTTCCCAGCTTCACCACGACGGTGCCATCGGCGGAATAGTCGATCGTCGTGAATGTGTCATCAATGGACGCCCTTCCGCCCGGCGAGGAGATGTAAGAATAGGGGTAGTAGTAGTCCTCGATGTGCGTTCCGTTTCCATCGGATTTCCACTCGCTGAATCGATTCGCTCCTCTCACCAGGAACTCGTGATTCGCCATGTCCACGGTGACGTTCACTCCTCCTGTATTGGTGGGCAGATAGAATTCCAGCCACGCATGACCTACCCATTCGTTTGTGACGGAGTTGAGCATGGCCCCCAGCTCCACCCACGAAGGGATGCCCCGGGAGCGCAGCATGGACGCGAAGAGGAAGGACATATCGTCGCAGTCCCCGCTCCCGTCCTGAAGGGTCTGCATCGGGTACTTCACACTCCCAGTTCTGGTCGAGCTGTACGCAATGTGTGAGTCCAGATACTCGTACGTCCTCTTGGCTATTTCGAGCACCGACAGATCGCCCGGGGCGATTTGTGAGGCGAGCGTCTCGATATATGTGCCTTCGTACTCGATTCGCCACTCATCGTGGTTGTGCTGCGCTGACAGCTGCACGAGGAGGGGATCTGTCTTGCTCGCATCGCTGACAGACAACGCGCTGGATTCATCGATGTCCCACCAGATCGTCCTGGTTTGAATCTGATATGTGGCCTGGATGTTCGCCTCTCCAGAGCTCTGCCATATCATCCAGTCGGCTCCGTACTTCTGGACGGTATTGTAGGCAGGAGTGGAAGAGATGGCGATGACTTGCTGAGTCCCCCCGCTTATGTCTGGTGGTTCAGGCACGTCGACGGTGTATGACGTGACGGACGATATCGTGATCGACCTTCTGACCGTGAAATCGACGCTCTCAGGAAAGGTCCTGTAGGATAGCGGGTTCAGCCAGTTGATTAAGGCATCTCTGAGAAAAGGTGTTAGGATGATTATCACCAAGATGATGAGGAACAGTATCATGAAGGCACGTTTGGCCCCCGAGGGTCTGGGTTCGGGTCTCCTTGGTGGCGGTGTCCTCCGCCTCTGAGTTCTGACCGATTTGGTCGCCGGAGGCTTCCGCCTGACCTCAGGGGGCGGGGGCGGCGGTGGAGGTGGTGGCGGAGGAGGGGGAGGAAGTGTGCTCATTACAGTTGAAAATTGGACCGGCGACGATATCATGATTTCGCACCCATTCTCAGTTTTGAAATCAGACCTACTGCTTCTTGACGTCCTGCAGTTTCTCTCTAATCGCCTCTTTCACAAAATCAGCGACGCTGACATAACCCAGTTGCGGGTTCTGCTTTATGAGCTGCTGGATGTAGATGTGCGGCCCGCGAGGAATGGAAACGGTGCTGTAGAGCTGTCTAGTCATTCAGGAATGAATCAGCCGTGAGTCACATATAGTTTGTCCAGAGGTTATCGATTGTGATTCTCATCCCGTATCGCAAGTCGGAGAGCGTCTTTCAATCACCCGTCAATTAACCTTGTGAGTACAGTCAATCACGGATAATGGAAGGCTCCCGCGCGCTACTTTTCGCGGTTCTCGGTGAGCCTCTTCCTCCGCGCCTTCCGGGATTTCTTCTTCTTGAGGTCATCGGGCAAGCTCACCGGCAGGATGAGGTTGTACGCTCTCCAGTAGAGCAGGAGGGCGTACAGGACGGAGGCGATCAGAAACGCGAATCCCAACCAGATGAAATCCGGATACATAGGGATGAGAATGAACGGGAGTATGAGGAGCACGTAGAGTGACCTATACACGATGGCCTGGAGAAGGCTGGGAAAGACGTCTCCCTTTGAGGAACCGTACCCGATCACAGACCCCGTGGAGACGTGTAGCGCGATGATCCCGATCGACAGCAGAGACAGGCTGAAGAGCGTGAGGGCGTCATGAACCGGATCCGTGAACCGCAACGTAACGTAGTTGTCAAAGAAGGCCATGGCCGCAGCGATCCCGACTGACAAGGAGAGACCATAGAAGGTCGTGTCAAACTTCAGTGAGAATCTCTTCATGTTGAGGAAAATCGTCTTGAAGGACTCCTCCACGACGGCCATCCCCATAAGAGACAGAAACAGAATCCAGACGGGGTCCAGTTCGGATGGAAGAGAGAGCCTGAGGATGTTCGCGACCGTTCCAAAGACAAATCCGATTATGAGCGTGAAGAAGACCTTCTGGAAATCGAAAAGGGACTCCTCCACGACGGGATAATCGTAATTTCGAAGTGCGTGGAAAACTATGACGAATGCGGGTATGCCAACGATTATGGCGCTGAGGATGAAGGGGATATCCATTGGACCGCTGGATTATCGTCAGCACATATATCTTTATTTGTGCACGAATTGAGAAACTCGAGACAACAATTAAATATCCAAGGGATTTAATAATAGGATCGTAGAAGTCTGGACACTGCGGTGAGCGGTTTGAGTGGAAAGGAGAAGACGATCTGTCCAATCTGCGGCACGGAGGTCGATTCAGGCACCGAGTTCTGCAAGAATTGCGGTTCGCCGATGGATGCGGTGACCACGGATGTCGACAGCAGGGAACTCGAAGATTCCCTCGCGAGCCTGGAGGAGGTTGTCGGTGAGGAGTCTGATACGATATCGGTCTGTCCGCAGTGTGGGGACTTCACGAAACCTTCTGACATCACATGTTTGACATGCGGATACAAGCTGAAGGATTCCCCTGAGCCCACGCCTGACACCTCAGAGGATACCGTGAGAAGTGCCAGCATTGCCGATGCCATGTTTCTTTGCCCAGAGTGCGGAGCCTTCCTTACCGAAGAGGCCCGAATGTGCGACATCTGCGGGGCGCCCCTCTCAGTAGAGAAGAAGATCGGTGTTGGGAATTTCGGGACGGAGACCGAGGAGAAGGAAGAGAGGGCCTGCCCTGATTGCGGAGCCTTCTTGGACGAGGATACGGGCAGGTGCCCAATATGCTCCGGAGAGGCCCGTGAAGAGGCGGTCGAGTCCCCTATCAACGGAATCGACGTCGAGGACGACATAAACAAGTTCCTAGAGGAGCTGGAGGCCACGGAGGTCTCCGAGGACGCGACGAGCGAGATGGTGGTCGAACCCACGGAGGGGGAGGTCCCGATCGAGAAGGAGGAAGCTGCGATTCCCGAGGCTCCTACCCCAGAGAGAACCGCTCGAAGAGAGCCCGTTGCGGCGGAGCCAGACTCAGGACCAGTAGTGAGGAAGGCCCCTTCGCCAGTCCCGGGCAGAATGCCGCGTGAGAGGGTGGCTCAGAAGAGGAGAGTCCAGGTCCAGAGGGTGCAGGAGTTTCTCGCGTACTCCAGCCTCGTTGCCATTGTCGTGTACTATGTCTCGAGCCAGGCGGGAGTGGACCTGATATACTGGACCATGCTAGGAGTGTTTGGCGTCATCTTCGGCTTGGGGCTCGCCCTTTCGCTCATCAACGTCCCGAAGAACTGGAAGTCGGCTGCGATCAGGTCGATTCCGTTCATCGCAGGCGGCGCGGCCGTGATGCTGGTCCCGTTGCTCCATCTGCTCAGCGCCGCGGAAGCCGTGTACTCCTTCGATTTTTCCATTGTAATCGCTGGTGGCTTACTGTCCTTGTTTGGGATATTCGCCATGAGGCGGGACTTTCTCATATTCCTGATATGGTCCGCCGGCTCTCTTCTCGTCTTCCTGATGTCCTTCTCGGCCATCGAGCTCCCGACCACCTGGGGCATTGGCGGGCCGACAGCTGTCTCGCTCTGGGCGTTTGGCTTCATTTACTTAGTGCTCTCGGTGGTGCTCCTGATAAGGATGAAGTGGATCAGGGTTCTTATAGACACAGAGATCCTGGCGGGAGACAGGAAGTACAGAGAGAGGCGGTTCAGAGAGTCCATATCATCATACGACAAGGCAATCAGCGCCTCCGCGACCCTCAAGAGCTCGACAGATTGGTCGGACGTCATGGATGTTCCGTGGTATAGCAAAGGTGCCGCCCTGACGATTCTGGGGAAGTACGAGGAGGCCATCGACTGCATTGACAATGCCCTGAAGTTGAGCCCGAACAACGAGGTGGCTCTTGTGAACAAGGGCATGGCCCTCTCGCGCCTAGGAAGGCACAGGGAGGCTCTCAAGTGCTACAACGAGGCCATCAGAGTGAATCCCAGCTATGAGGTCGCCTGGAACAACAAGGGGAACGCGCTCACGAGACTGAACAGATATGATGAGGCGATCAAATGCTACGACAGGGCAATCCATCTCGACGAGGAGTACAGGGAGGCCTGGGTGAACAAGGGCTACGTCCTCGCAAAAACGGGGGACTATGACGGTGCCGCAAGGTGTGCAGATTTCGTCTCCAGATTCAGCACTTCAGGCTCGCCAAGGACCGGCGAAAGGCTTATAAGTTAATTCGAAGCGTTCACCAATCAAATGATATAAGCTCGGACTCCATGGATTAGGTAGGTCCACTCCGTCCCTGCGGAGGAAAACTAGAAAACGACAGAGTCCCATATCCAATACGCATAGAGGGGGAATATGAGGAAACTGAAGACAGCAGGACTTCTATTTGCATCGCTCTTAGGCATCTCTATCTTCCTGTCCTCCAGCCCTCTCGCTAGCGGGCTTCCCGGCGTAGGGGATGGCTTTCTTGTGCTCGAAGCCCCTGGAATGGGCGACATCATTGTGGAGGATTTCAACTCGGATGGATTCAATGACATCGCGGTCGCTAGCCACGCCCAGGATTCGGTCTTTGTCTACTTCCGCACTCCGGTCGACATATCGATCTATCCAACAGTGACAATCCATGCTAGTCTCCCCTCGAGAATCGCCAGCGGGGATGTCAACATGGATGGGTATCCCGACCTCATCGTTCTGAGCCACGACAAAGTCAGCGTCTTCGAGTGGCAGCCGGGTGACCAGTTTGAGCTGAATACGACGCTTTTCGTCTTCGATCCCAAGGACGTGGCAGTGGCTGACAGCGGATCGGACGGCCTCAACGACATTTTCGTGACGGGACCACTTGGAACGACCATCTTCTTTCAGGACCCTACGACAGGATTCCACCCCTTCATGAGTGTGAACATTCCGGGTGCGCATGGTGATTCTCTTTCCCTCACAAGGTTAAACGGTGATGATCTCGTCGATCTCATTGTGACGTCTTCATTCCATCTGGCTTCCTTCCTACGGACATCGCCAAACACATACGAGCCCAGTTCGACCTTCATGCTGGACGGGATGGACTACAACCCCGAATACACGTCTGTCGGAGATGTGAACTCGGACGGTCACGTGGACGTTGTAATGGCTAGTCCTAGCTACCAAAGCGGCGACTCTGGAGCCTTGACGGTCTTCTTTTCCGATGCCTCAGGTGAGTTTTCATTGTCCGATAGCATTGAGGTCATTGGAGACATATCGACGATTGCTCTTGTGGACTTCGAGAACGATGGCACGAGCGACATACTGGTTTCGCTGACGGATGGCAACCTTGATGTTGTGAGCCAGTCCTCGGGCTTTACCCTCAACCCGACGCCGTTCATAACCATGACCGAGCCCGAGGGAATAAGACTTCTCGAAACGGGTGACCTGAATGATGACTCCCTGGAGGATGTCGTTGTGCGCGTCGCCGGTTTCATCTACGTCTTCTTCTTGGAGGACAAGGACACCGCAGTGAAACTGGTCATGCCGATTCCCTCCACATTCCACCTCAATGAGGGGGAGACGATTGATGAGCTCATCGATCTAGGACCGTATTTCCTTGACGACCATGGGGTTGTCAGCTACGCCCTGACCTACGAAGAGGATTCCTCCAAGCTCGACGCGACGCTCGACGGCCACTTCCTCAGCTTTGATGCGAGTCCTGGCTGGTCGGGATCCATGATGTTCCAAGTCGAGGCCTGGGATGGCAATCCGAACAACGAACCAACCAAGAGCAATGTCTTCGATGTTTGGGTCAACGACGCCCCCAGCATCGTGAGTATCGCACCCTCCGAGGCCGAAATCGGTGGCGATTACTCATACCAGATCATCGTTGAGGACGATTACCCTCAGTGGGATTCCATCACGTGCAAGCTCGTCATCGGTTCGGACGGAATGAGCATCAATGAGGACGGACTGCTCACCTGGACCCCTGCGGATTCGGGCACGATGATCGTTCGAATAGAGGCCAGAGACATGTTTGGCCTGACCGATGTCCAGGACTTCGTGGTGGAAGTCCCGGCGCTGCCTCTTCCTCCGCCAGTTGTCCCGGACGAGACCCCCTATGTCGCTGGGGCGGCCGTCACGGTGATTTCGGCCGTAGCTATCGCGGCGCTGATAAGCGAGAACGTCAAGCTCGCCCTGTTCATGTTGATCGTTCCGTTATACACGAAAATCAGAAGGGAGAGAGTGCTGGACCACTTCATCCGGGGTCAGATCTATGGTTACATACTGGCGAATCCCGGTGAGCACTACAACGCCATCAAGCTGGCCCTCGGCCTCACGAATGGTTCACTGGCTCACCACCTGAAGACACTTGAGCGAGAGGAGTTCGTCAAGTCGCGCAAGTTCGGTCTGTACAGAAGGTTCTATCCGAAGCATATGAGAATCCCGGAGGACGGTGACTTCCACATGAACAACATCAGGAAGAATATCGTGGATGTCATAGGCGAGAACCCGGGCATCTCGCAGAAGGAGATCGCCACGGCGATAAACATAACTGCGCCAACGGTGAACTATCACATAGGGATTCTGGCGAGCGCCAAGATGATTCGCGTCGTCCGAGAGGGTCGGCGGACGAATTGCTTTGTTGAGAGGAGCTAGCCCAGAAAGAGCGCTGCGTAGATTTTCGCATCTTTCACGAGATTGTCCACGATCACATACTCGTTGACGTTGTGCGCGGTCTCGTCCCCCGTGCCACAAACAACCGCCGGAAATCCTGCTTTCCTGAAGTGTCCGGCACACGTGCCGCCTCCCACGCCAACTATCTTCGGCTCGACTCCCAGCACGTCTCGCAAGGCCTTCCGCATCCTCAGCACGACCTCGCTGTCCTCGGACGTCTCGGGGCTGGACTCCTCCTGTACCTTCTTGAGAGAGACTCTCACGGAGTATTGCTGCTCGGCCTTTCTCGCCAGGGTCTCGACCTCCTTGAAGACGTCCTCGGTTGGGTACGGCGGGAGGATCCTGCAGTCAACATAGAACACATCCTTCCCAGGAACCGTGTTCACATTCGGGACGTTGGCCTCTTTCTTGGTGGGTTCGAAAGTGGATGAGGCGGGCTTGAAGCGCGGGTCCTCCTTGTCGAAGATCTTGTGCAGGCGGTCGTCTATCCATGTGATGAGGTTCGCGCCCGCCCTGTGGGCATTTATGCCCCTTTCGGGTGTGCTCGCGTGCGCCTGCTTCCCCTCCACTCCCACACGTATCCAGAGGATGTTCTTCTCCGCCACCTCGATCTCGGATCCGTCGGCGGAAAAGCGATCCGGCACGACGATGATATCGTCCCGCTCAAATGCCCCCTCTCGAATGAGATAGGAGATTCCATAGTCGCTTCCGGTCTCCTCGTCGGCCACGAGCGCGAGGCCGCAGGTCAATTCTGGCTCCGTCGCGGCCTCTTTCACCGCCCAGAGCGCGAAAAGCGAGGCGATGACGGACTGACCGTTGTCCTCGACGCCCCTGCCCGTCACCTTGCCGCCCTCGACAACTGGATCGAAAGGATCGTGTTTCCACCCGCTCCGGTCACCTGCGGGGACGATGTCGGTGTGAGAGACTATCCAGACCGTCTTCTTCGCCTTGCCAGGAAGTCTGACCAAGAGATTGGGACGAATACCACTTGGCACACGGTCATCGGGAGCATCCATCCTCTCAGAGGGCATCCCGAGCTCTGCGAGCAGCCCCTCCAGGAACTCTACCTTCTCCAGTTCTCCGTCCCCTCCAGAGCTCGGATCCAAAGCGGGAATCCGGCACATGGCGACTAGGGAATCGACCATTCTCGATTCGCATTTCTCAAGGATCTCGGCAACCTCAGAAGATCGCATGGGGGGGTATGACAGAATAGCAATAAGAATCTTCCAGGCAATCGACATCTTTAAGCATTCGATTGAGATTGAACTCCTGGATTCGCTTGCGCAAGATCAAAGTCATCGCTCTCATCGTAGTGATTCTGTTCGGTTCCTTCCTCTTCTCAAAGATGAGTGACCCCGACGAGGTAGTGCCAGTTCTCCCACCGTGGGACATAGAGGCCGTCAGTGACCCTTCGTTTCGTGATGTGCCGTGGCCATCTGGCGATCCCATCGTAGGGATGGAGGTCGACAACATAAGCCGGGCCTATCCCCTCTCTATTCTGGAATGGCACGGAGTCTTGAACGACCACATATCCGATCTGTCAGTAGCCGTCACATACTCCTTCCTCTCGGATTCTGCCGTGGCGTACGACCGCACACTCGATGGCAGAGTCCTCACCTTCGAGGTTCACAGGGGAGTGTACAAGAACGGTCTCCTCCTGCGGGACAAACAGACGCAATCCATGTGGAGCCAGATGGATGGCAAGGCGATAATGGGACCACTCCAGGGAAAGACCCTCACGAGGATCCCGACAGTCCGGACTTCCTGGTCCGATTGGGAGGCGCTTCATCCCGCGACACGTGTCCTCTCCCCCCCAAGCGAAAGGGACTACGGGATTCATCCCTATGGCGACTACGGGGACAATGACGCGATCCTGTTCCCTTACAGATACCGGGACGCGTCCCTCGGGGCCAAGGATCTGGTTTTGGGTGTCGACCTCAACGGATCCCATGCTGCATACCCGCTCTCGGGCATCTCCAACGAGAGGGTCATCATGGACGCCGTCGGCTCGGAGACCATAGTCGTTGCCTACGCCTACGGTGCCGCCTTCATCTACCTCGCGCACAATAGATCGTTCACACACATCTCGGACTCAACAATGGAGGACCAGAACGCGATCCGCTGGAACATGACCACTGGCCGCAGTGAGGACGGCAGCCTCAGTTTGGAGTCCCTTCAGGGGAACTCCACGGTCTGCTACTGGTTCGCTTGGTTGAACATGCATCCGAAGACGAGCCTTTACGGTTTCGAGTCGCGAAACCTGACCGAGAGACACTGGACGGCGGCGGCCTTGCCTATGACCATTGGCCTTCTCTTGTGCCTCCTCGTCGTCTCATTCAAACGCTACTCGAGCGGGCGAGCTAAGGACGCGCCCCGACCGCTGAAGTGGATTGCGTACAAGCGCTCGATCGTATTGGCCGCGCTGGCCATACTTGCCTTTCTCATAGTGATGTTCGATTCCCGGGGGAACCTGCAGATAGGCAACACGGCGCTGGAGATGCTCTTCGCGGTACTGTTCCTCCTGCTCGGCGCTGCCATGGTTCTCGAATGGTACCACCTGAGAGGATACGTTGGCACCATGATCCCCATCGACCTGAGCGAGTTCGAGGAGAATCTGAAGCAGGTGTGTGCGATCCAGGAAATCGAGATTGAGGAGTTGGAGGCCAAGAAACTGGGCTTTGTGGCCACGGAAGGAGGGTACGGACTTGCCGGGCCCAAGGCCGAGATGCTCTTCTCCGGAAGTTGGCTTCTGGCGGGAAGCCCGGAGGGGCTCACCGTTCAGGACATCGCCCAGACAAAGAGGGTCGCGGAGATGTCCCTTACAGTCCCGGAAGAAGAGGAGTTAGCTTGATCCGCCCTTGCGGTACATCTTCTCGTACCATTGGATGATCTCCCAATCGTCCGGGCGGTCCGGCTGATCCCTGATCCAAACCCGGTTCGTATCCGCGAACTTCCTCACAATGG